>NZ_QKTF01000029.1:0-5609 GCF_003234745.1 Curtobacterium sp. MCLR17_039 | reverse complement strand
GTGGGCGTAGGCGCTGGTGATGCCGCCGCCGTGGTCGATGATGATGATGTTGCCGTAGCCGCCGTAGGGTCCGGCGTAGGTGACGGTGCCGGCGGCGGTGGCGTAGAGCGGAGTGCCGCAGGGGGCGCTGAAGTCGGCTCCGGCGTGGAGGCGGTAGTCGCCGTAGACGGGGTGGATGCGGTACCCGTACGCCTGGTAGAAGCTGTACGAGGTGATCGGTCGGGTCCACCCGGACGCTGTACCGCTGCCACTGGGACGCGTGCTGCCCGCAGCGGGGGCGGCCGGTGCGGGCGCTGACGCGGCAGGGCGCGACGCAGCTGCGGCTGCGGCTGCGGCGGCTGCCTGTTGGCGGGCACGGGCCTCCGCGGCGGCTTTCGCTGCGGCCGCGGCGGCCGCAGCGCGGGCGCGGACGCCTGCTTCATAGCCCTGCTCGATGCTGAGCCGATCATCGCGCAGCGTCGCCAGCTGGGCACGCATCGTGCTGACGTTCTCCCGCTCGCTCGCCTCCGCCGCTGCCGCGGCGTCGCTGGCGGCGACGGCGTCATCGAGGGCGTCTTGCGCGGCGTCCGCGAGCTTCGTGCGGGCGGTCTTCGCGACGCGGGCTTGGGCGGCGAGAGCGCCGGCGGTTTTCGCCGCGGTGCTCGCGCGGGCGTAGAGGCCATCGACCTGCTCGCCGATCTTGCTCGACATGCTCAACCCCTGCAGGAACGCATCTGGGTCGTCCTGTCCGAGGATCGCGCCGGCACCGAGGCCGCTGCCGCCTGGCCGGGTGAGGGCCGCGGCAACTTGCCCGACGGTGCTGCCGAGCTCTTCGGATTCCGTCGTCGCGGCAGTCGTGCTCGCGGCGAGTTTCGCGTGCGCTGCGGTGGCTTGATCGAGGTCATCCTGCGCCGCCTGGTAGGTCCGCCCGGCGGCGTCAGCCCGGTCGGCGGCGGCTTGGGTCTTCTTCTGCAGCTGGTCGATCAGCCCGTTCAGGGTGCTGATCTGCGCTTGTTTGCTCTGCTCGCTACCGCGGGCGGCTTCCACTTGGTCCCAGGTGGGAAAGCTCGCTGCTCGAGCTGGTGTGGGCGTGGTGAGCGGGACGATGAACCCGGCCGCGACGGCGAGGACGAGCCCCACCGTGCGGAGACGGTGCTGCCGGCGCTGTTCGGGTGTGGTGGGCGGCGCGCTCACAAGGTGCGTCCGGCGTTGGTGGTGAGCCAGGCGATGGGGTCGATCGGGGTGGTGCCGCCGAGCATGACCTGCAGGTGCAGGTGCGCGCCGGTGCTGGCGCCGGTGTTGCCGACGAGGCCGACGAGCTGCCCGACGGCGACGCTTTGCCCGGCGCGCAGCGGTGAGGAGCCGAAGATCATGTGCGCGTAGAGGGTGGAGATGGTCTGCCCGTCGATCTGGTGGTCGATGATGACGTACTGGCCGTACTCCGGGTGGGTGCCCGAGATCCGGACGGTGCCGGCGGCGACGGCGCCGATGGGGGTGCCAGCGCCGGGGGTGATGTCGGCGCCCTGGTGGATCGACGAGCACGCGCCGCACGGGGCGAGGCGGGGGCCGAATGGGGAGCTGACCCGGATGCTGCCGGCGATGGGCCAGCGGATATCGCCGGCGCCGGTGTTCACGATCGTCCCGGTCGCCGCGACCGCGGCCGTGCTGCCCGCTGCCGTGGCGCTGTTCGTGGTGGTCTTGGTGATCACCGGCTTCACGACGGGTTTGGTGACGGTGTAGCCGTCCCGGTCGACCGTCACGGTCAGCCCGGTCGCGGTGAAGCTCTGCCCGGCAGCGGCGGGGGCGCCGCCGGGCACGGTGACGGCGGGGCCGGTGGATGCTTGTGCGGGAAGCGCTGCGGCGGTGAACAGCGCCATCGCTGCCGCAGCTCCGGTCAGGGGGATTGCCGCCAGCGCCCGGGAACGGAGCGTCCGCGTCGGTGCCGGCGCGGTCACCGTCACGGCGGGTAGCGGCGGCCGACTCGCGATAGTGGGGGTGCGGCGGGTGCGTGGCGGCCGCGGGGCGGGAGGTGTGGCGCGTTCTGCGGCGAGGGCTTCGCGGCGCGTCAGCGGCGTGGCAGTGGGGGTGTGGGGGTGCTGCTGGGGCACAGGCAGGCTCCAAGAAAGACGGCGGACGGGGATGATCCCGTCAGAAGAAACAGGGCCGCTCGGCGGGGTGGTCGAGCGGGAGGGGGAAGGCCGGTCGCGGGTCGCGGCAGGGAGGGGGGACACCGCCGCGACCCGCGGCCGGGGTCACATCGACGCGAGCATGTCCTTCATCTGGTTGATCTGCTCGGTCTGGCTCGACACGATCGACTTCGCCATCGCGACCGCGTCGGTGTTCTTGCCCTTGTCGACTTCGGTCCCCGCCATGTCGACGGCGCTGGTGTGGTGCTCGACCATCTGCTGCAGGAACAGCTTCCCGGCGTCCGCCGGGGAGGCGCTGTCGAGGGCGTCCATGTCGGAGTCGGACATCATCCCCGACATCGAGGAGTGGTCCATCCCGGACATGCTGGACATTTCGGTGGGCTCACCCCACTGCTTCAGCCAGCTGGTCAGGGATGTGATCTCCGGCCCCTGCTCCGCCTTGATCTGCTTGGCGAGGGTGACAACGTCAGCGTCCACGTCGGAGCCCTTAGCGAGGAGCATGTCGCTCATCTCAACGGCCTGCTTGTGGTGCGGCAGCATCTGCTGCGCGAACATGACGTCCTGGTCGTTGTGTGCCGACGAGGACGACGAGGACGACGAGGAGGAGCTGTCCGATGAGCCGGCGTTGTTGGTGGAGCAGCCGGCGAGGGTGAGGCCGATGGTGAGTGCGGCGGCGGCCGCGAGGGTGCGCGTGATGGTGGTGTTCATGGATCCGTTCCCGTGATGCGTCAGGTGTTCCGGGCAGGCGAATACCTGCCCGTGTTCTGGGCATGCGGGAGCTTCCGAAGGGAGCGCTCCCGCCGGGGATGGATCAGATACGGATGATCTGCAGCGCCGTCAGTGATGGCGGCTTGGGTGCCGCGACGCGGCGTGCAACACGGTCCCCGAGGGCGAGGAGGCGTGCGAGGACGTAAAGGACCCCGCCGTTCCGGGTGCGCAGCAGCGCCCACGCGAACAGGGCGATCGTCAGCGCGCAGGCCATCCCCATCAGGGAACACATCAGCGCGCACAGGCCGCCATCGCAGCCAGCATCACTGAGCACGCTCACCACCGCGCCAGCCGGCGCGGCAGCGTCGGCACCGTGTCCGGCGGCGTCGCTGTGGGTGTGTTCGGCCGTCATGCTCGACGTCGCGGTCATCGCGTGATCGCCGGTGGTCGCGTGGCCGAGCATGCTGTGCATCAGGACCGTGAACCCGACCAGCAGCAGCAACGCCAGCACCGCCGTGGCCTGCAGCAGCAGGCGGCGGCGCGTGGTGTTCGCGGTGGTGAGCATGCGGATCCGTACTGATGGCTGGTCGGGGTGCGGGTTCTATGGTGCAGGACGAGCGCTGAGAGGACAACCGCCTCGTCTGGTGGGCGGGAAGCTGGTTAGGCGCGCACGAGGCGGGCGATCGCGTCGGAGGCTTCCTTGAGCTTCACCGCGGCCGCGTCGCCGCCTTCGGCGACGGCGTCGGTGACGCAGTGCGCGAGGTGGTCATCCAGCAGGCCGAGCGCGACGGACTGCAGCGCCTTCGTCATCGCGGACACCTGGGTGAGGATGTCGATGCAGTACTGCTCCTCATCGACCATCCGCTGTAGGCCGCGGGCTTGCCCCTCGATGCGGCGCAACCGTTTGAGGTAGTCGTCCTTCGCGGTGATGTACCCGTGATGGTGCTCTGCAGCAGGTGCGGTGGTGTCGGTCATGGACGCTCCTCGGGGGTCACCGTTTACGGTAGCGGCGCTCATGCCGCCGTCGACCAATCGAACGGGGCCGGCGCGATCGGGGTGCCGACGCCGCGGGTGATGACGATGGCGATGTCCTGCTGGTCCTGCAGTTCCAGATCCGGCAGTGGCGTGGTGGTGCGGGTGCCGTTGACGAACACGGCGACGTGCCGGTCGTTCTTCCCGTCGACGTACCCGCCGACCTGCCCGTCGCGCAAGGTCACGTTCCACTCGGTGAAGAGCTGTCCGAGGGTGAACGGCTGCACCTTCGCGGATTCGACATGCACGATGCCGGAGGTGTCGTGGGTGTGCAGTGCGGACATGCCGCCCCGCTGCACGTCGACGCCGATGTTCGCCGGCACCGCCACCGGCTCCCCGTCCACCGATACGGACAGATGCTGATGGGTGTGCAGCGCCGCACCTTCCATCCCCGCCACCTCAAGTCCCGCAGCCTTCGCCCGCGCCGGCGCATCCGCGGGGGCCGGCCACGGCGGTGCCGCCGTCACCCCGGACGCCGTCGGCGCCGAGTCGTCGCCACGGGTGAGGGCGGTGACCGTGATCGTGGTGACCGCGGCGAGGACGACGACCACGGCGGCGCCCAGTAGCCACCACCGGCGTGTACGGCTGCGCTGCTGCTCCGCTCTGCGGTCAGCGACTTTTTGCCGCGCCTGCTCGCGCCGATCAGTTCTGGTCGCCATCACGTCCTCTTTCCGGGTGCCAGGTTGGCGGATTGGGAACACATCCACTCGACCGGCGTTACACTCGCTACGGTACCCCCCTAGGGTACCTTATGAACGTGAACGACGAAGGGATCACCACGATGAGCGAGCAGCTGACGAACACGTACGGCATCACGGGCATGACGTGCGGGCACTGCGTGATGAGTGTCAACGAGGAACTCGTCGCCGTGCCGGGCGTCACGGACGTGACGATCGACCTCAACGTCGGCGGTGTCTCCACCGCCCGGGTGACCAGCACCCGCGACCTGCCGCAGGAGGAAGTCTCCGCCGCTGTGGAGGAGGCCGGCTACACGTTGGTCGCATCATGACCACGACCAGCACCCCGCCAGTTGAGCTGACGATCGAGGGGATGACCTGCGCGTCGTGCGCGAACCGAATCGAGCGGAAGCTGAACAAGCTGCCCGGCGTGACCGCGAGCGTGAACTACGCCACCGAAAGCGCCTCCGTCACGCTCCCCGCGGATCTCGCTGTCGACGACGCGATCCGCACCGTTGAAGCTGCCGGCTACGGCGCACACCTGCCCGAACCGGCCGGCGCGGACACCGACGAGCTCGCGCCGCTGCGGCGACGCCTGATCGTGTCCACGGTGCTCGCTGTCCCGGTGGTGGCGCTGTCGATGATCCCGGTCCTGCAGTTCCCGGGATGGCAGTGGGCCGTTCTGGTGCTGGCGCTGCCGGTCGCCGTGTGGGGTGCGTGGCCGTTCCACCGTGCTGCCGCGATCAACGCCCGGCACGGGGCCGCGACGATGGACACCCTCGTCAGCGTCGGCGTCGCCGCCGCGACCGTGTGGTCCGTCTGGGCACTCGTGTTCGGCGGCGCCGGGCACATCGGGATGCGGATGGCGTTCTCTTGGTTCCCGCACCCCGGCGCGGCTCCGGAACCGTACTTCGAAGTCGCCGCCGCGGTGACAGTGTTCCTCCTCGCCGGCCGGTACTTCGAGGCCCGCGCGAAGGACCGCTCCGGCGCCGCCCTGCAGGCGCTCCTCGCCTTGGGTGCACCGACTGCGCGGGTGCTCCGAGACGGTGTCGAGACCGAGGTGCCG
>NZ_QKTF01000028.1:0-8497 GCF_003234745.1 Curtobacterium sp. MCLR17_039 | reverse complement strand
GGTCAGTGGTGACCGTGGACGACGGCGTGGCCGAGACCGCGGCTGATCATCCACCGGTTCACCGGGGTGGTCACGATGAACGCGATCACCAGGGAGAACGCGAGGGAGCCCAGAACAGCCATCAGTGAGTAGCCCAGGAGCACGCTGAACACGGCAAGGCATCTGGGCACAAAAAACCGATCCAAAGCCTGGCTGTTGGCGCGCACTGGAAAGGCAGGGTTCAGCCTGCCAACGGTCGACATCCCGCAAGCAGCAAACGAGGAGCTTGGCGGCCGCGAGTCTCACAACTGCAAGAGGGGCGGACTGCTGGCGACGGCAACAATGATCATTAAACCAAGCGTCACGGCAGTGACCGCCTGCAGATGAACTGCGGCGGAGTGAGACCGAGGTTCCTCCGATGCCTGGAAAGCCATTGACACCCAACGGAGGGCGTAGAACAGCGACGCGACCGAGACGGCAGCGGCGATGACCACCAGCCACGGCATCCCGCCCCGCCAAGTAGCAGTAAACACGGCGAGCTTGCCCACGAAGACGGCGGTTGGTGGTGTCCCGACAAGGCTCAGCAGGCCGACCAGGACGACACCGGTGATGACGGGATGTTCCCGTGCCGCTCCGCGCCAGGAGGGAATTGTCATGCGGTCTGGGAGCGCGGCTACCGCGGCGAACAGGGCCAGGTTCGTCACGGCGTAGAACACCAGGTACATCAGCAGGGCGGCGCGCGCCGACGGTTCGACGCCGATCACGGCGACGGGCATCAGCAGGAACCCGACCTGCCCGACCGTGGACCAGCCGAGGAGTCGCGGCGCGCTGCGTTGCCAGAATGCCGCGAGGGTGCCGAGGATCATGCCCGCGGCGGCGAGCACACCGACCAGCAGCGGCGCGTTCACGGTGCCGGGTATGACGTCGACGACGCGTGCCAGTGCGATCAGCGCCCCGAGCTTCGGGACGGTGGTGATGAACGCGGCAATGCCGATACCGGCGCCCTCGGCAGCATCCGGAACCCAGAAATGTCCCGGGACCGATCCGGCTTTAAACAGCAGGCCGGCGAGGACCCCGATGAACCCGAGCGCGACCGCTGCCGCCGGCACGTGTGGCAGCGCCTGTTGAAGCTGAGGGTAGGTGCTGCCGCCGGCGACACCGACGAGGACGGCGATGCCGAAGAGCATCACGACGCCGAAGATCGCGCCCAGCAGGTACGTCTTCATGGTCGCTTCGGCTGCGGCCGGGGATCGGGACAGTCCGATCAACGCGTAGAGCGGCACGGTCGCTAGGAGGAACCCGGTGGCGACGATGAGCAGGTCGTTGGCGCCGGCGAGGACGACCGTGCCGAGTGCCGCGAGGAGCAGCAGCGACGCGGTCTCACTCTCCCGAGCCGAGCCACGGAACTCCTGTCGCCCGATGAGCATCACGACCGCGGTCGCCAACGGTACGAGGATCCTGATCGTCGTTGTCGCGTTGTCGAGCGCGTAGCTGTCACTGAAGACGGTCGGTGGTCCGGTGCTCACGGCGGCCGTAGCGGCGCTGCCGCACGCCACGGCGATCGCGAACCAGGTCACGAGCGCCTGCCTGCGTCGGGGCAGGAAGCTGCCGCCGAGGAGCGCGACGATCGCGCCGCCCATCATGATGATCTCCGGCAGGAGCGCGCCGTAGTTCATGTTCACGCGGGACCTCCGACCAGTGCGGCGAGCTGTCGGGCGGCGGGAGCGATGAGCTGCAGCAACGGTCCGGGTACCACACCAATCGCCAGGGAGAGCAGCAGGAGCGCCCCGACCGTCACGGTCTCCCGAGCGGTGACGTCGGTGAATCCGTCGGCGAGGTGTTCCGTGGGTCCGGTGAGCAGCTTCTGCACGGTGCGGAGGAACAGGGCTGCGGTGATGAGGATCCCTGGCAGCGCGATCGCGGCGATTGCTGTTGCACCGATGCTGCCGGCGAAGATCTGGAACTCGGCGATGAAGCCACTGAAGCCGGGGATCCCGAGTGACGCGAACGCGGCAATGGCGAAGAGTCCGGAGAACCGTGGGGCGGGCTTCGCGAGGCCGCTGTAGTCGCTGATCTCGTAGCTGCCCCGCCGGTCGTGGAGGACGCCCGCGAGGAGGAACAGCGCCCCGGTGATGAGTCCGTGCGACACCATCTGCACGGTCGCGCCGGTGATCGCCAGCTGTTGCGCCTGCGCAGAGGTTGCCCCGGTCATGCCCGCGGCGCCGACGGCGAGCACGACGTAGCCCATGTGGTTCACCGAGGTGTACGCGATCAACCGCTTCACGTTCGTCTGCGCGAGCGCGACGAGCGCTCCGTACAGCACGGACACGATGCCGACAATGACAATCACCCAGGACCAGGACCTCCACGCGTCCGGGAGCATCGGCATCGCGATGCGGAGGAACCCGTACGTGCCCATCTTCAACAGGACACTCGCGAGGACGACAGAGCCAATGGCGGGTGCGTCGGTATGTGCCGGTGGCAGCCAGGAGTGGAACGGCACCGTGGGGGTCTTGACCGCGAAACCCACGACGAGCGCGGCGAGAACGGCGCCGGCGGTCAGGGGTGTGCCGGTGAAGCCGTTCCGGGTGAGCTCGACCATGTCGAACGTGTGCGGTGCGGAGCCAAGGTAAAGGCCAATTAAGCCGAGCAGCAGCGCCAGGGATCCGAGGAATGTGTAGAGGAAGAACCGCAACGCGGACCGCTGATGGTCGCCGTGTCCCCACCCGGCGATCACGAAGTACATGCCGACGATGGACAGGTCGAAGAACACGAAGAACACGAGCAGGTCCTGCGCGGCGAACACCCCAAGACACGTGGTCTGGAGGGACAGGAAGAGTGCAGCCTGCGGGCGGGGCCGGTCAGTGTCCCGCATCGCCCAGAGCGCGCAGACGAGGAACACAACGTCGGTCAGGAGCAGCAACGGGGCGGAAAAACCGTCAACACCGAGGTGGTAGCTGGTGCCGACGCTCGGCATCCACTCCATCCGCTCCTCCCAGCGCAGCCCCGACGCGGTGGATCCGGGGATGGACGCGAGGACCCCGAGGACGAGCTCCACGATGCTCGTCATCAGCCACACCCACGCGGCTGCCCGTCCGGACATCGATCGCGTCAGGGCGAGGACCGCCGCGACGACAACGGGAAGGAACACGATCAGACTGAGCACGATCACCTCACGACCAAGAGCAGGACAGCTGCGGCAGCGACGGTCACGGTCGCGCCGATGTAGTAGTGGTGCACCTGGCCGGTCTGCGGTCGCCGAGCCAGTCGACCGAGGACCGCGACGGCGGAACCGATCCACCCCGTCACGGCGGCGGGGCCACGCTGATCAAGAGCGCGCGCGGCTCGGGCGGTCTGCTCGAGCGCACGGCCCGACCGATCGACTGCCGTGCCGTAGCGGTCGTCCAGACGCGCGAGCGCGGCGGCGAGTCGCAGTGTCGGCGTGGCGATGACGGCAACGGCTGCCCGCTCCAGCCCGAACCAGTGCATCCCACTGCGGACTGTGGGTGTGCGCCACAGAGTCAACAGGACCACGACCACCGCGATTGCCCCGGACGCCGCGAGCTCCGGCCACGACACCGACGTCACGGAAAGCGGAGCGAGCATCGGATGCAACAGCGGTGTGCCGAGAAGCGCAAGTCCGGCTGCGGCAACGGCAAGCACCACCATCGGGACGACCGCGAGGCGTGGCACCCGCCGGGTGCCGCGCTCTTCGTCGTCCCAGGACGCTTCCGGTGTGCCGGCACGCCGCCACAGCAGCGCGATGATCCGGGCGGAGTAAGCCGCTGCAAGTGCCGCTCCGGCCAGGCCCGCCGCATACAACCAGGGTTCTTCCTCCAATGCTGCGGCGAGGACGACGTCCTTGGCGTACCAGAGCGACAACGGTGGCAGGCCGGCCAGCGACAACGCACCGACGGTCGCGAGGACGCCGACCGCGGGCCAGCGGGCGGCGACGCCGCGGAGACCGGTGAATTGTTTCGTCCCGGTGGCCGTCAGCCATGCGCCCGCGGTGAGGAACAGCAGCGCTTTCGTGGCGGCGTGTGCGACGAGCTGCGCGGTGCCGCCGCTGACCGAGCCGACGCCAGCGGCGAGGACGACGAACCCCAGCTGGGATGCCGTCGACGCGGCGAGGACCTGCTTCACGTCCCGCTGCGACAGTGCGATGACACCGAGGACGATCGCGGTCGTGACGCCCAGCCACGCCGCCGTCGGACCTGCCCAGCCGGTCACGTTCAGGAGCGGTTCGACGCGGAGGAGCAGGTACCCGCCCATGGCGACCATCGCTGCGGAGTGCAGCAGCGCACTCACCGCGCTGGGGCCCTCCATGGCGCGGGAGATCCAGAACGAGAACGGCAGCTGCGCTGCCTTCCCGAAGCCGGCAGCGAGCAATCCTGCGGCAGCGACGTGCACCCAGGGGCCTGGCAGCGACTGCAGTGCGGTCAGCGACCAGGAGCCGCCGCCGGCGACGACGGCGCCAGCGGCGAGGTACAGGCCGAGGTCCCCGGCGCGGGTGACAGTGAACGCGGTGAATCCACCGGCGACGCGGTTCCGGTCTTGCCAGCGGAATCCGATGAGCGCGTAGGAGGTGGCGCCCATCACCTCCCATGCGGCGAGGAGCAATGGCAGGCCGGTTGCGGTCACGGTGACGACGACGGCAGCGAGGAAGAGCAGCATCAGCCCGTGGAACCGCGCCGCCGGTCGGGTCCGGTCCGCAGTCGCGAACACGAGGACGAGGAATCCGATCCATACCACGGTCGGCAGGACGACAGCGGCCAGCGCGTCGACGCGGAGATCCGGGCCAGGGGCGCCAAGCATCGCAGGCACCCCGCCGGTCACCTCGGCACCCGTGATGGCTGCAATGGTCGCTGCGATCGCCATGACCGCTGCCGTGAAGAGGCTGACGGGAACGGCGATCCGTTCGGCGAAGCGTCCAGCTGTCGCCAGTGCGGCTCCGACGAGGGCGGGCAGGATGATGGCGGTGATCAGCGCGGCGCTCACTGGCTGAGGTCCGTCGCAGAATCGGTCATGTCGGAGTTCCGGGAACGGTGCAGGATCGTCGCAACCGCGAAGCCCATCGCCATCTCGATCGTCATCGCCGCGATGATCACCAGCAGCAGCACCTGCCCATCGACCGTCGGTGCGAGGTACCACCAGAACGCGGCGGCGGCGAGGATGACGGCGTTGATCATCACCTCGATGCCCATCATCACCATCACCACCACCTGCTGCGAGATCGCGCCGTACAGTCCGATGGCGAACAGCGCAGCCACGACGAGCAGAACGAGTTGCAGCGTCATCGTCCGACACCTCCCGGCTCCGGGTCAGCGGGGGCATTCTGGAGGTCGTCCCCGAGCCGGTCGTACCGGCCACGAGGGTTCGCCAGGACGAGGGCGGCGATGATCGTGGCGAACAGGATCGGGCTGATCGTCAGCATCACCAGCATTTTCGAGCTCATGATCGCCTCGCCAAGGGCACGGGTGGTGTCCGCCGCCGCGGTCCCGGCACGGGCTGGCCACGGGATGAAGAGCGCGGCTGCGGCGAGGCCGACGAACACGGCGGCCGCGATCACTGCCGCGGGGCGTTTGCTGTGGGTCATATCCATTGGCATCAGCGCCGGGTTCATGCCCATATAGGAGACCATGAACACCGCCATCACGGCCATCTCCATCACCATCATCAGGATCGTGATGACCCCGATGAAGTCCAGGTGCAGCACCAGCACGGTGACGCCGACGGCGATGAACGACACCGCCAGCGCGTACGTCGCGCGCGCCATCGAGTCCACCCGGAACACTGCGGCGGCAGCGAGCACCGCGACGACCGCCGCGACCCAGAACACGATCGTTGCCATCCCGGTCATCCTTTCCCCATCACGGCGAGCACCGACGTGACCAGCAGTTGCAGCAGCACCAGCGGCAACACGACAACCCAGCCCAGCTCCGCGAGCCGCTGCGGCCGGATCGCGGGCATCGCGTGTCCGAGCAGCAAGAACACGGCGAGCAGCAAACACGTCTTCAACAGCACCCATAGCGCCGACGGAAGCAACGGACCAGCTCCGCCGCCGAGGAACATCGGCACCGCGAATGCGGCGCCGACCACGAGCAGACACCATCTGCCGGCGAGAACGAGCAGTCGGTCGACGCCGGAGAGTTCCCCGAGGACACCGCCGGCGATGTCTGTGCCGGCGGGAAACGCGAACGGACCCCAGGCGGAGAACGCGGTGACGGAGGCGCAGTAGACGATGAACGCGACCGGCATTGTCAGGGCGAACCAGATCGGTTGCTGCGCGGCGACCACGTCGGTCAGCCGAAGGCTCTGCGCACCGATGGCGGGGGCGGTCAGGGCGAACATCAGCGGGATCTCGTACGCCAGGGCCTGCGCCAGGAACCGGTACCCGCCGATCAGCGGGTGCACGCTGTTGCCGCCCCACCCGAGCAGCCACCACAAGGCCCAGAGGGAGACGTCGACGGCGTTGAACCACACCACGCCGACCGGAATGTCCAGTGGTACCAGAGCGCCGACGGGAACGGCGAGAGCGGCGAGGAACGCGGCGACGGCTAGCCCGGACCCGCCGATCCGCCACAGAAGGGAGTCCGCGCCGAGCACGGATCGACGTTGTTGGCGGAGGAGCCGGCCGGTTTCCCGGAACGGCGAGAGGACCCCAACATGCACCGGTATCCCGCGGTCTCGTGCTGCCAGGGCGGCGTTGCCGCTGGCGGCCAGGATGGCGAGGACGAGGACGACGCCGGGCAGGACGAGTGCCCATAGGGCGTTTCCGACATCAACCATGCTGATGCCGTCTCGTCGTGCCGACCTCATCGGCCGAGTCCGCGCGAGGCATGGGAAACACGGTGAGCGCAGCAATGATGAGGCGGGCGCTGCCGATGTCGCGTCCTTTAACCAGGGATGGGATCTCATCTACCGGCGTCGCCGGTTCCGGCTCGAACTGACGTCCGTTGAGTGCGGCGTCTGCGCGCTCGAGTCGAGTGAGGAGGACCGTGCGGACGTCGATGTCGGGTCGAACCTGGAGGCCGCGCAGGGACCAGCGGAGCATCACGGAGCGCTCGATCCGGCGGCGCAGCGGCCGAATGCGTTCCCGCGCCTGGTCCCGGCGGCCGGTCACGGCAAGATCCCGTACGCGGAGCGTCCGGGCTGCCACGGCATCCCATCCGGCGACGGCGAGTATCTGGGCGGCCTGGTCGAGCGCGGAGGCCGCGCCGCTCTGTGGCTCCCCCCGCTTGTGGTCGTCGACATCGATCACCGAGGCGGAGGCGTCGGTGATGGTGTCGCCGGTGAGCGTCACGTCCAGGATCACGCCAGCTGGCCAGACCGGCAGGATCGGACCGAGTCGCCGGTGCAGCACGTCCATCTCCAGCCCGTCCCGATCATCCGCCCCGTCGGCGAGTGGGTAGCCGCCCGGACCGCTCATCGACATGTGATCCATCGACATGTGGTCGTGACCGCCCATGGGCATGTCGTGTTCATGCATCGATTCGTCGGTGTCGTCCGGGTGCTCGTCGTTGGGATGTTCGTGGTCGGGGCCGTCCTCGGCGAGGTGCCGGCCATCGATCCCATCCTCGCGAGCGGCGGAGCGCTGTGCACGTCGGTCCGTGAGTGAGTCCTGCGCGGTCGTGAAGACGGTGCCGATTTCGTCGGGGCTGGTCAGTGCCGCCCGGTGCTTCGGGTAGGGCATCTGATCCCACACGCGGTCGATGACCGTCCGCATCTCTGGTCCGGGGGTTCCGCACACGAGCAGGACGTCGCTTTCGGCCGGGTGGGTGGCCAGGACATGACCGGCGGACGCAGCCGCTGCTTCCAGTGCAATCCGGGCTGCACCGTTGCCGGGCACCTCGACGAGGAGCACATGCAGCGGTCGGCGGCGATCCGTGGTCACACCCATCGGAACGCTCCTTCCCGCCAGGCCCAGACGACACCCGCCAGGAGAACCCCGAGGAAGACGAACATCTCGATGACCGCCTCTGCACCCATCTGCGCGACAACGACAGCCCACGGGTACATGAAGAGCATTTCCACGTCGAACGCGAGGAACACCAGCGTCATTGGGTACCAGCGGGTGTGGAAGCGCGAGAGCGCGTGTTCCTGGAGATCCCACCCGGACCCGAACGGCAGCACGTCTTTGCGAATCGGAGCGACCGCTGTCGCTCGAGACAGCAGCATCAGGGCGGCGATGCCGAGCAGTGCGACGCCGAGCACGATGCCGATGGTGATGTACCCGGACATTCGATCTCCTTCCCGAGCTGCTATACCCCGGAGGGGTAATGCGGGTGAGTGTAGGCGGGCGGCGGGCTCGGTGTCCGCCGGTCAGCGAGGCTGGAACGTGCGCAGGCGCAGGCTGTTGCTGACAACGAACACCGAGGAAAGGGCCATCGCGGCGCCGGCGATCATTGGGTTCAGCAGGCCGGCCATCGCGAGCGGGATCGCGGCGACGTTGTAGGCGAAGGCCCAGAACAGGTTCACCTTGATCGTGCCGAGGGTGCGGCGGGCGAGCGCGATCGCG
>NZ_QKTF01000027.1:0-9763 GCF_003234745.1 Curtobacterium sp. MCLR17_039 | reverse complement strand
GTGGGCGTAGGCGCTGGTGATGCCGCCGCCGTGGTCGATGATGATGATGTTGCCGTAGCCGCCGTAGGGTCCGGCGTAGGTGACGGTGCCGGCGGCGGTGGCGTAGAGCGGGGTGCCGCAGGGGGCGCTGAAGTCGGCTCCGGCGTGGAGGCGGTAGTCGCCGTAGACGGGGTGGATGCGGTACCCGTACGCCTGGTAGAAGGTGTACGAGGTGATTGGTCGGGTCCACCCGGGCGCTGTCCCGCTGCCGCTGGGACGCGTGCTGCCGGCAGCGGGGGCGGACGGTGCGGGCGCTGACGCGGCAGGGCGCGACGCGGCTGCGGCTGCGGCTGCGGCGGCTGCCTGTTGGCGGGCGCGGGCTTCCGCGTCGGCTTTCGCTGCGGCAGCGGCGGCCGCAGCGCGGGCGCGGACGCCTGCTTCATAGCCCTGCTCGATGCTGAGCCGGTCATCGCGCAGCGTCGCCAGCTGGGCACGCATCGTGCTGACGTTCTCCCGCTCGCTCGCCTCCGCGGCTGCCGCGGCTTCGCTGGCGGCGACGGCGGCATCGAGGGCGTCTTGCGCGGCGTCCGCGAGCTTCGTGCGGGCGTTCTTTGCGACGCGGGCTTGGGCGGCGAGGGCGCCGGCGGTTTTCGCCGCGGTGCTCGCGCGGGCGTAGAGGCCATCGACCTGCTCGCCGATTTTGCTCGACATGCTCAACCCCTGCAGGAACGCATCTGGGTCGTCCTGTCCGAGGATCGCGCCGGCACCGAGGCCGCTGCCGCCTGGTCGGGTGAGGGCCGCGGCGACTTGCCCGACGGTGCTGCCGAGCTCTTCGGATTCCGTTGTCGCGGCAGTCGTGCTCGCGGCGAGTTTCGCGTGCGCTGCGGTGGCTTGATCGAGGTCATCCTGCGCCGACTGGTAGGTCCGACCGGCGGCGTCAGCCCGGTCGTCGGTCGCTTGCGTTTTCTCCTGCAGCTGGTCGATCAGCCCGTTCAGCGTGCTGATCTGCGCCTGCTTGCTCTGCTCGCTGCCGCGGGCGGCTTCCACCTGATCCCAGGTCGGAAAGTCTGCCGCGCGAGCCGGCGTTGGCGCCGTGAGCGGGAGCAACAGCGTGAGGGCGGCTCCCGTGAGGATGACGTTCCGGCGAAGGCGCGGGATCCTTTGCACAAGAAATGACAGAGTCAGTTTGATCCGGCGCATATTCAGATTCCCGAGTAGCTGTGCAGGCCTTTGAAGAAGACGTTCACGACGGAGAAGTTGAACATGACCGCGGCGAAGCCGATGAGCGCCAGCCACGAGGACCGTGCCCCGCGCCAGCCGCGCGTCGCACGCGCGTGGATGTACCCGGCGTAGACGACCCAGATGATGAAGGTCCAGACCTCTTTCGTGTCCCAGCCCCAGTAGCGGCCCCAGGCCCGCTCGGCCCAGATCGCACCGGCGATGAGCGTGAAGGTCCAGAGGACGAAGCCGACGAGGAGTACACGGTAGGTGAGCACCTCGAGCCGGTCGGCGTCGGGCAGCGTCTCCATGAACCGGATCTTGTTCGAGGTGGTCCGGCCCTGGTGGTAGGTCTGCACCAGCTGCGCCACCGCGAGCCCAGCGCCGAGGGCGAAGAACCCGGTGCCGGCGATGGCCACGAACACGTGGATGACGAGCCAGTACGACTCGAGCGCGGGCACGAGCGGACGGACCGGCACGTAGTAGTTCACGGTGGCGATGCCGAGCAGGATGATCGTCAGGCCGGTGATGAAGACGCCGAGGAACTTGAGGTTCTGCCAGAGCTGCACGAGCAGGAAGATCAGGATGATCAGCGCCGTGCCGGTCAGGGAGAACTCGAACATGTTCCCCCACGGCACACGGTCGGCCGCGATCCCGCGGAGGACCACCGAGCCGACGTGCAGCACGAGCGCCAGGACGGTCATCGCCATGCCGACCCGCTCGAAGCGGGTGCCACGGCGGGACGAGCCGTCGCCGTCGGAGGACTGCGCGACGCGCTCCAGGACGACGGTGCCGCCCTGGACGGTCGCGACGGTCTTCTGCTCGGCGGCGGCCTTCGGTGCCCCGGCGCCCGAGGAGGCCGCGGCGACCTCGCCGGAGCGCTTCGCCATGTCGAGGGCGAACGCGATGAACGCGACGACGTAGACCGCCATCGCGGAGTACGTCAGCACGACCGAGTAGGTCGCGAGGTTTGTGGTCATGTTCATTCTGAGCTCCTGTTGGAGATGAGCGCGAAATGTTGCCGAGCAATGTCGTCGACAGCGCGCAGGAGGTTCGGATCCTCGCCGCGGGCAAGGCCCGCATACTCGAGGTTGTATTCACCGTTCTCGGAGTCGGCTTGCCGAAGCGCCTTGATCCAGATACGCCGACGCGGGACGAACAGCGAGGTCAGCAGTCCCAGCATTGCCAGGATCGCGAACGCGCCGACGAGAACCTGTGACGGGTCACGATTGATATCCAGCGACACGTACCGCTTCACACCGTCGAAGGTGATCGACCCGGCACCGTTCGGCAGGGTCTTCGTCTGCCCGGGCTTCAGCTCGATGCTCGCCGCGTCGGACTGGCGACCGGCGATCTGCTTGAGGCCCGACGTGTCGAGCGTGTACACGCTCCGCGGCACACCGTCGTCGAGACCGAGGTCGCCGGTGTAGACCTGCAGCGTCAGGAGCGGGTTCTGCGAGTCCGGGTAGGCGCTGGTGTACGCGCCGGTCGACAGCTTCGAGGCCGTCGGGTAGAAGAACCCGACCATGCCGAGCTGGTCCGGCACGGCGTCCGGCACCTTGATGACGCCGGTCGAGGTGTAGTTCGAGTCCTCCGGCAGGAACGGCACGACGTCCTTGAACGCCACGTCGCCCTTGCCGTCGCGCACCGTCACGCCCATGGCGTAGCCGTTGCCGAGCAGGTACACGTTCGTGCCGCCGACGCTGAGCGGGTCGTTGACGCCGAGGCGGCTGGTCTTCGCCTCGCCGCCCTTCTCCCTGCTGGTCACCGTGGCGGAGTAGTCGAGGGCCTGGCCGAGGGCGTCGAGGTTCCGCTCCTCGTACTTCGTGACGAACTTGTCGAGCGTCAGGTTGTAGCCCTTCAGGTCGGTCTGCTGGAACCAGCGGCCCGGGTTGAACGAGTCGTACGAACCGAGCACGTTCGAGAAGGTCTGGCCCTCCACCAGGAGCCGCTGTCCGGTGTAGCCGAACCCGCCGCCGACGCCGACGGCGAGCAGCACGCCGACGAGGGCTGCGTGGAACACCAGGTTGCCGGTCTCGCGCAGGTAGCCGCGCTCCGCGCTCACCGAGTCGCCGAACCGCTCGACGCGGTAGCCGGAGCGCTTCAGGATCGCCATCGCGCGCGTCACGGCGTGCTCGACGGACGGGAGGCCCGTGGCTGCGTCCGTCCCACCCGCTGCGGTGGTGACCGTGTCCGGGTTCACGGCGACACTGCGGTAGCCCGCCAGACGCGTCAGGCGCGCGGGCGTCTTCGGCGGACGGGTGCGGAGGGCCTGCCAGTGGTGCTTCGTGCGGGGCACGATGCAGCCGATCAGGGACACGAAGAGGAGCAGGTAGATCGCGGAGAACCACACCGAGGTGTAGGTGTCGAAGACCTGCAGCTTGTCGAGGACCGGGAAGAGCTGCGGGTGGTCCGCCTTGTACTGCACCACGCCGTTCGGGTCCGCCGTGCGCTGCGGCACGAGGGAGCCGGGGATCGCCGCGAGGGCGAGCAGCATGAGGAGGAAGAGCGCCGTCCGCATGCTCGTGAGCTGTCGCCAGAAGAACCGGACGTACCCGATCAGGCCGAGCTTCGGCTGGTTGACCTCGCCGCCGCCGCCGCCGTCGGCCGGTCCAGCACCGTCGACGTGGTCGGAGGGCCGCATCGGGTCGGACGCGGTGCCGTTCTCGATCCGGCTGTCGTCGGTCTCAGACTGCCGGGACATAGCTCTGGATCACCGCCCCGACGCTCGACATGACGGCCGACCAGATTCCGGTGACCATGAGCAGACCGATGACGATCAGGATCGCTCCTCCGATGATGTTGACGGTGCGCATGTGGCGCTTCACGGCACGGATCGCTCCCGTGGCCCAGCCGGCGCCGAGCGCGACCAGCACGAACGGGATGCCGAGGCCGAGGCAGTACGCGACCCCGAGCCACATGCCCTGCCAGGCGCTGCCCGACTGCACGCTGAGCAGGTTGATCGCGGCGAGGGTCGGGCCGAGGCACGGGGTCCAGCCGAGGCCGAACACGATGCCGAGCAGGGGGGCGCCGAGGAGCCCGGTGGCCGGGGTCCAGCTGGGCTTGATGGTGCGCTGCAGGAACGTGAACCGGCCGACGAACACGAGGCCCATCGCGATGACCACCACGCCGAGGATCTGGGTGATGAGGTCGCGCCAGCGGACGAGCCAGAAGCCGAGCGCGCCGAAGACCGTCGTGTAGGCCACGAACACGGCCGTGAACCCGAGGATGAACAGCAGCACCCCGAGCACCACGCGGCCGCGGCGCTGCCCGCCCTCCGCGACGCCGCCGACGTAGCCGAGGTAGCCCGGCACGAGGGGCAGCACACACGGGGACAGGAACGACACGAGCCCCGCGAGCAGCGCCACCGGGAGGGCGACGAGCATCTGCCCGCTGAGGATCGCGTCGGAGAAGGGGTTGCCGCTCATGGGGTCAGGACGCCTTGAGCTCGTCGCTGACCAGGGTGTCGAGGATGCTCGTGCCGTCGACGGCGCCGAGGACGCGGGCGGCGACCCGGCCCTTGCTGTCGAGGACGATCGTCGCGGGGACGGCGTTCGGCGCGATCTGCCCGGACAGTGCGAGCTGCATGGTGCCCTTGTCCGCGTCGAGCACCGTCGGGTAGTCGACCTTGAAGGTGCGCTCGAACGCGGCGGCGGTGGCCTTCTGGTCCCGGACGTTGACGCCGATGAACTGGACGTTCTTGTCGGTGTACGCCGCATGCACCTTGTTGAGGTACTTCGCCTCGGCACGGCAGGGCGGGCAGCTGGCGTACCAGAAGTTCAGGACGACGACCTTGCCGCGCAGGGCCTTGGCCGAGATCGTCTCGCCGTCGGAGGTCGTCGCGGAGAAGTCGACCGCGTCGGTGCGCTTGTCGGCGGCGACCTCGGTCACCGCACCGTCACCGGAGATGTAGTTCTGCGTGGTCCCGTTGCCGTACTGCTTCGACAGGGAGTCGTTGCCTGAGGAGCATCCGGCGAGGACGACGGAGAGCGCGATCGCAAGTGCGACGGTTGCCCCACAACGTCTCATCAATCTGCACTCCGCTCTGAAATCGGCCGACGCGAACACGCGGGGACACCCTGTCCGAAGCTGTTCAGAATGAGGCACGTGTTGGTGAAGGCGACGGGTGCTGTGATGGTCACAGCGTCCGGCCCGCGTTGGCCCTGAGCCATGCAATGGGGTCGACAGGGGTGCTGCCACCGAGCATGACTTGCAGGTGCAGGTGCGCTCCGGTGCTGGCGCCGGTGTTGCCGACGAGGCCGACGAGTTGCCCGACGGCGACGCTCTGCCCGACGCGGAGTGGGGACGAGCCGTAGATCATATGGGCGTAAAGGGTGGAGATGGTCTGTCCGTCGATCTGGTGGTCGATGATGACGTACTGGCCGTACTCCGGGTGCGTCGCGGAGACCCGTACCGTCCCCGCGGCGACTGCGCCGATGGGGGTGCCGGCGCCGGGGGTGATGTCAGCGCCTTGGTGCATCGACGAGCATGCTGCGCACGGCGCGGTTCGGGCACCGAACGGTGAGCTGATGCGGATCTGCCCCGGGAACGGCCAGCGGATATCGCCGGCGCCGGTATTCACGATGGCACCCGACTGTGCGGGGCTCGGGGCCGTCGTCGAGGCGGTGTTGGAGCTGCTCGTGGTGGTCTTGGTGGTGATAACCGGCTTCGGAGTGGGCTTGGTGACGGTGTAACCGTCACGGTCGATGGACACGGTGACGCCCGTGGCGGTAAAACTCTGCCCCGTCGCGACCGGGTTGACTCCGGGGAGCACGGTCGCTGGTCCGGTGGAGGCCTGGGCTGGAATCGCGGCGGTAGTGAACAGAGCCAGGGCTGCCGCCGCCCCGGTGAGCGGAAGCGCAGCAAGGGCACGCGAACGCATGGTCCGCAGCGGCTCCGCCACTCTCCGAGGGGGTGCAGGGAGCGGCCGCGGGATGGCCGCGGTGCTGGAAAGGGCGGTCGCGGCCGCGCGTTCAGCGGCGAGGGCTTCCCGCCGGGTCAGGGGCGTAGGCATGGGCGTGGGGACGTTTGCACGGTGCTGCTGGGGCACTGAAAGGCTCCAAGAAACGATGGGCCGGTTGCGGCCGAAGGGTGGGACGTCGAGCGGAACTCGAAGCAGGGAAAGAGTGGGCGGCCGATCGTGGGCCGCGGCGGGGAGGGGGGACACCGCCGCGACCCACGGCCGGGGTCACATCGACGCGAGCATGTCCTTCATCTGGTTGATCTGCTCGGTCTGGCTCGACACGATCGACTTCGCCATCGCGACCGCGTCGGTGTTCTTGCCCTTGTCGACTTCGGTCCCCGCCATGTCGACGGCGCTGGTGTGGTGTTCGACCATCTGCTGCAGGAACAGCTTCCCGGCGTCCGCCGGGGAGGCGCTGTCGAGGGCGTCCATGTCGGAGTCGGACATCATTCCCGACATCGAGGAGTGGTCCATCCCGGACATGCTGGAGGCTTCGGTGGGCTCACCCCACTGCTTCAGCCAGCTGGTCAGGGACGTGATCTCCGGCCCCTGTTCCGCCTTGATCTGCTTGGCGAGGGTGACGACGTCAGCGTCCACGTCGGAGCCCTTGGCGAGGAGCATGTCGCTCATCTCAACGGCCTGCTTGTGGTGCGGCAGCATCTGTTGCGCGAACATGACGTCCTGGTCGTTGTGCGCCGACGCCGCCGACGAGGACGACGAGGAGGAGCTGTCCGATGAGCCGGCGTTGTTGGTGGAGCAGCCGGCGAGGGTGAGGCCGATGGTGAGTGCGGCGGCGGCCGCGAGGGTGCGCGTGATGGTGGTGTTCATGGATCCGTTCCCGTGAATGCGTCAGGGGTTCCGGGCAGGCGAATACCTGCCCGTGTTCTGGGCATGCAGGAGCGTCCGAAGGGAGCGCTCCCGCCGGGGATGGATCAGATACGGATGATCTGCAGCGCCGTCAGTGATGGCGGCTTGGGTGCCGCGACGCGGCGTGCGACACGGTCCCCGAGGGCGAGGAGGCGTGCGAGGACGTAGAGGACCCCGCCGTTCCGGGTGCGCAGCAGCGCCCACGCGAATAGGGCGATCGTCAGCGCGCACGCCATCCCCATCAGGGAGCACATCAGCGCGCACAGGCCGCCGTCGCAGCCGGCATCACTGAGCACGCTCATCACCGCGCCAGCCGGCGCGGCAGCGTGGGCATCGTGTCCGGCGGCGTCGCTGTGGGTGTGCTCGGCCGTCATGCTCGACGTGGCGGTCATGGGGTGATCGCCGGTGGTGGCGTGGCCGAGCATGCTGTGCATCAGGACCGTGAATCCGACCAGCAGCAGCAACGCCAGAACCGCCGTGGCCTGCAGCAGCAGGCGGCGGCGCGTGGTGTTCGCGGTGGTGAGCATGCGGATCCGTACTGATGGCTGGTCGGGGTGCGGGTTCTATGGTGCAGGACGAGCGCTGAGAGAACAACCGCCCCGTCTGGTGGGCAGGGGGTGGTTAGGCGCGCACGAGGCGGGCGATCGCGTCGGAAGCTTCCTTGAGCTTCACCGCGGCAGCGTCGCCGCCTTCGGCGACGGCGTCGGTGACGCAGTGCGCGAGGTGGTCATCCAGCAGGCCGAGCGCGACGGATTGCAGCGCCTTCGTCATCGCGGACACCTGGGTGAGGATGTCGATGCAGTACTGCTCCTCATCGACCATCCGCTGCAGGCCGCGGGCCTGCCCCTCGATGCGGCGCAACCGTTTGAGGTAGTCGTCCTTCGCGGTGATGTACCCGTGGTGGTGCTCTGCTGCGGGTGCGGTGGTGTCGGTCATGGACGCTCCTCGGGGTTCACCGTTTACGGTAGCGGCGCTCATGACGCCGTCGACCAATCGAACGGGGCCGGCGCGATCGGCGTACCGGACCCACGGGTGATGACGATCGCGATGTCCTGCTGGTCCTGCAGTTCCAAATCCGGCAGCGGCGTGGTGGTGCGGGTGCCGTTGACGAACACGGCGACGTGCCGGTCGTTCCTCCCGTCGACGTACCCGCCGACCTGCCCGTCTCGCAGGGTCACGTTCCACTCGGTGAAGAGCTGTCCGAGGGTGAACGGCTGCACCTTCGCGGACTCGACATGCACGATGCCGGAGGTGTCGTGGGTGTGGAGTGCAGACATGCCGCCCCGCTGCACGTCGACGCCGATATTCGCCGGCACCGCCACCGGCTTCGCGTCCACCGATACGGACAGATGCTGATGGGTGTGCAGCGCCGCGCCTTCCATCCCCGCCACCTCGAGCCCGGCAGCCTTTGCCCGCGCCGCCGCATCCGCGGGGGCCGGCCACGGCGGTGCCGCCGTCACCCCGGACGCTGTCGGCGCCGTGTCGTTACCGCGGGTCAGGGCGGTGACCGTGATCGTGGTGACTGCGGCGAGGACGATGACCACGGCGGCGCCCAGTAGCCACCACCGGCGGGTGCGGCTGCGCTGCTGCTCCGCTCTGCGATCAGCGGCTTTTCGCCGCGCCTCTTCTCGCCGATCAGTCTTGGTCGCCATCACGTCCTCTTTCCGGTTGCCGGTTCGGCGGATCGGGAACACATCCGCTCGACCGGCGTTACACTCGCTACGGTACCCCCCTAGGGTACCTGACGACTTTGGACGACGAAGGGATCACCACGATGAGCGAGCAGCTGACGAACACGTACGGCATTACGGGCATGACGTGCGGGCACTGCGTGATGAGTGTCAACGAGGAACTCGTCGCCGTGCCGGGCGTCACGGACGTGACGATCGACCTCAACGTTGGCGGTGTCTCCACCGCTCGGGTGACCAGCACTCGCGACCTGCCGCAGGAGGAAGTCTCCGCCGCTGTGGAGGAGGCCGGCTACACGTTGGTCGCATCATGACCACGACCAGCACCCCGGCGGTTGAGCTGACGATCGAGGGGATGACGTGCGCGTCGTGCGCGAACCGGATCGAGCGGAAGCTGAACAAGCTGCCCGGCGTGACCGCGAGCGTGAACTACGCCACCGAAAGCGCCTCCGTCACGTTGCCTGCGGACCTCGCTGTCGACGACGCGATCCGCACCGTTGAAGCGGCCGGGTACGGTGCGCACCTGCCCGAACCGCCCGGTGCGGACACCGACGAGCTCGCGCCGCTGCGGCGGCGCCTGATCGTGTCCACGGTGCTCGCCGTGCCGGTGGTGGCGCTGTCGATGGTCCCGGTACTGCAGTTCCCGGGATGGCAGTGGGCCGTTCTGGTGCTGGCGCTGCCGGTCGCTGTGTGGGGTGCGTGGCCGTTCCATCGTGCTGCCGCGATCAACGCCCGGCATGGGGCCGCGACGATGGACACCCTCGTCAGCGTCGGCGTCGCCGCCGCGACCGTGTGGTCCGTCTGGGCGCTCGTGTTCGGCGGCGCCGGGCACATCGGGATGCAGATGGCGTTCTCCTGGTTCCCACACCCGGGCGCGGCTCCGGAGCCGTACTTCGAAGTCGCCGCCGCGGTGACGGTGTTCCTCCTCGCCGGCCGATACTTCGAGGCCCGCGCGAAGGACCGCTCCGGCGCCGCCCTGCAGGCGCTCCTCGCCTTGGGTGCACCGACTGCCCGGGTGCTCCGAGACGGTGTCGAAACTGAGGTGCCG
>NZ_QKTF01000026.1:0-12270 GCF_003234745.1 Curtobacterium sp. MCLR17_039 | reverse complement strand
CTCGGAGATGTGTATAAGAGACAGCCACCCGGCCCCCGCGACCCCGGCGACGCCTGGGCGGTCGGCCCCGACGGCACCAAGGCGTGGGGACGCTTCGGCGCCGCCGGCCTGCTCGTCGACGACGGCGCCGGCCGCGTGCTCCTGCAGCACCGCGTCGAGTGGAGCCACCACGGCGGCACCTGGGGCATCCCCGGCGGCGCACGGCACCAGGGCGAAGCAGCCGTGACCGCCGCCCTCCGCGAATCCGCCGAGGAAGCCGGTGTGCCCGACGACGCGATCGCCCTGCGCCACACGGCACTGCTCGACCTGGGGTTCTGGACCTACACGACCGTCGTGGGGCGCGCCTCCCGACCCTTCGAACCCGTCATCGCCGACCGCGAGAGCCTCGCCCTGTCGTGGATCCCGATCGACCAGGTCGACGACCTGCCCCTGCACCCCGGCTTCGGCAGGTCGTGGCCGGCGCTCCGCGCCACCGTCGCGACCACGCCGCACGTCGTCGTCGACGCGGCGAACGTCGTCGGCAGCGTGCCCGACGGCTGGTGGAAGGACCGAGCCGGCGCCGCGTCACGCCTGCTCGCACAGGTGTCGGCGCTCGCCGCGGGCGGGGTGCCCGCATCGTTGCTCGACCTGCCGTTCGCGCGGTGGTGGCCGCGGTGGACCGTGGTGCTCGAGGGGGAGGCCCGGGCCGCTGCGGACGTCGCCGCCACGGGCGCTGTCGACGTCGTCCGTGCTCCGGCATCAGGCGACGACGCGATCGTCGAGTCCGCGCGGGCCGCGGTGCAGGCCGGCGACGGCCCGGTCGTCGTCGTGACGGCCGACCGCGAGCTCCGCGACCGCGTCGAGGCCCTCGGCGCGGTCGTCCACGGGCCGTCCTGGTTGCGCGACCAGCTGTAGCCGCCACTCGGACCGCCGTGTTCCGGATGGTCGCGGAGCGGCCGTCGGTCGCTGCCGGTACGCTGGCCCTCACGTCAACGGAGACGCAACACGCAGGAGGTTCCCCTTGGAGCGCATCACCAGGGCCGACGACCGAGTCCACCGCCCCGCCGGGCCGTGGACCCCCACGGTGCACCGGCTGCTCGCCCACCTGCACGAGCAGGGGTTCGTCGCAGCCCCGGAACCGATCGCCCTCGGTGACACCCTCGAGACGGTCTCGTTCGTCCCGGGCGTCGCGGGGGAGTACCCCTGGACCGAGGACATCGCCAGTGAGGCAGCCCTCGTCACCAGCGCCCGCCTGCTCCGCCAGTTCCACGACGCCGCCGCCAGCTTCCCGCGCAGCGCCACCGACGACCTCTGGTCGCAGGCCGACCGTGCTCCGGTCGAGACGATCGTGCACGGCGACTTCGCCCCGTACAACTGCGTCTACGACGGCATCGCCGCCGTCGGCCTGATCGACTTCGACACCGCGCATCCCGGGCCCCGCGTCTGGGACGTCGCGAGTGCCGTCTACCGGTTCGCGCCGTTCACCACCGGCGCCGTCGAGGGATCGACCGCCCCCGACCTCGACGAGCGGCTCGCACGGGCCGCCGAGTTCTGCCGCGCCTACGCCCTCGACGACCGCTCCCGGAGCGTCCTGGCCGAGACGATGATCGCGTCCCTCGTCGCCCTCGTCACGACGATCGAGCACGAGGCCGCCGCCGGCAACCCGAAGTTCGTCAGCGACCTGCAGCACGGCCACGCCGACCTGTACCGCGCCGACGTCGCCTACCTGGAGCAGCACGCCGACGCCGTCACCGCCGCCGTCGCGTGACCACCAGCCCCGCGCGGCTCCGGACGGCGCGGTTCGCGGCGCAGGGCATCGCGGCGCCCGGGCGGCGCACCACCGAGGTCGTCGAGCGGATGCTGGCGGTGCAGGGGCAGGACCTCGGCCAGGTGCTCTGGGCCTTCGGGGTCCGCGCTCCCGGATCGACGCGGGACGACGTCCGCGGTGCCTTCGACCGCGGGGAACTCGTCCGCTCGTGGCCGATGCGCGGCACCCTGCACGCCCTGCGCCCCGACGACCTGCGACTGCTGCTCTCGCTCACCGCCGAACGGACGCTCCGCACGATCGCCCGACGCGCCGCCGAGCTCGGCATCGACGACGCCCTGCTCGGCCGGGCCCGTGACGCGACGATCGCGGCCCTCGAGGGCGGCCGCTCGCTGGTCCGCGACGACCTGTTCGCCGCGTACCGCGCTGCCGGCATCGACCCGGCCGGAGGTCGCGGCTACCACCTGGTCCTGCAGCTCGCGCAGGAACGCCTCGTCGCCTGGGGTCCCACCGCCCGCGTCGGGCAGGGGCTCGTGCTGCTCGACGAGTGGGCACCCGCCACCGCTGACCCGCCGGACCGCGACGAAGCCCTCCGCCGGGTCCTGCTCGGGTACCTGCGCGGCCGTGGCCCCGCGACCGAGGCCGACGCCGCGAGCTGGACGAAGCTGCCGCTCGGTGACCTCCGCCGGGCCCGGGCCGCGGCGGGGGACGCGGTCGAGGACCTCGGCGACGGGCTCCTCGCCCTCGCCGACCGGCCGGCAGCCGCGCGCGTCCCCACCGGGCACCTGCTCCCCGGCTTCGACGAGTACCTGCTCGGGTACGCCGACCGGTCCGCGCAGCTCGACCCCGCCCACGCCGATCGGGTCGTCCCCGGAGCCAACGGCGTGTTCCTGCCGATGGCCGTCGTCCGGGGTCGCGTCGTCGGCACCTGGAAGCGCACCGAGCGCCGGGCCGAGCACCTCGTCACCGTCGCACCCTTCGTCGCCCTCGACGCGTCGTCCGTCCGTGCACTCGATGCTGCGGCCGCGAGGTACGCGGCGTTCCTCGGAGCGCCGGTCGTGACCGCGGTGGTCTGACGCGACCACCTGCGGACCGTGTGCCGGCGGTCCGAGACTGCACCGGCCCTCTCC
This sequence comes from Curtobacterium sp. MCLR17_039, assembly GCF_003234745.1. Classification (NCBI taxonomy): domain Bacteria; kingdom Bacillati; phylum Actinomycetota; class Actinomycetes; order Micrococcales; family Microbacteriaceae; genus Curtobacterium; species Curtobacterium sp. MCLR17_039. The sequence continues at coordinate 9,396 of NZ_QKTF01000026.1, read as the reverse complement.
CCACCGGCACGGCCGCCCTGCCGCTGGCGCGTCGGTGCGGAACCGGCGGCGTGGGCCCAGACCGTACTCAGCAACCATGCGGCGGACTCCGACACTGTCTCCGGTAATGTCGCAGGGCCATGACGGACAGCCCGGCCGACGCCACCCCCTACGAAGTCCTCGGCGTCCCCGCGACGGCTGACGACGACGCGCTCCGCCGCGCCTACCGGCGGGCGGCCCGCGAGACGCACCCCGACCTCGGCGGCGACGCCCAGCGCTTCCGCCAGGTCCAGCTCGCGTGGGAGCACATCGGCACGCCGGAAGCCCGGCGCGCGTACGACATCGGGTCCCGCGCGTCGGCTTCGTTCGGTGCTTCCGGCTCGACCGGCAGGGGCGACACCGGTCGCGACGCCTACGCACCCCCGGCAGCGCGTCGCGACACCCGCCCCCGGGCGCGGTCCCACGGACACCCCGGTGGTCGGTCGCGCGAGGTCTTCCTGCAGGCCGAGCGCGAGTGGGTCGGCCTCGGCGACCCCATCGAGGACCCCTACGACCCCACGCTCATCCGCTCCGCGCCCCGGCACATCCGGCGGCTGCTCGCCGAGGCCCTGGCCGAAGAGGCGACCGCCCTGATCGTCTCCGACATGGGGATCGGCGTCACGGTGTGGCACGACCTCGACGCCGGGGCCGAGGGCAAGCTCGACCACGCCGTCCTGGCCCCGAGCGGACTCTGGGCCGTCGAGTCCATCGACTGGGGCGCTCCGGTCCGCGTCGAGCACGGCGAGATCGTCGGCGAGACGCTCGCACCGGGGGAGCGACCCGTCAAGGAACTCGTCCGCGCCGCCCGCGCCGTGCAGAAGCAGACCCGGGTGCGGTTCTCCGGGCGGCTGCTCGTCGTACCGGACGCCGCCGTCACCGAGGACGTGCAGCTCGTCGGCTCCCCGAAGAAGCCCACCGCGCTCGTCGTCCGTCGCAGTGCGCTCGCCCAGGTGCTGGGCGGCGTCTGGTCGCCGGCCGGTTCGGTCGACGTGTTCGAGATCCGCGACCGCCTGCAGCAGACCGTCCGCTTCGTCTGATGTCCGCGTCGCACGTCGTGGTCGAGATCGGCGGCTGGGAGCACGAGTGCTGTGGCCCGGCCGTGGAGATCGGGGATGTCGTGGAGTACTGGGTCGTCTCCGCGGACGGAGCACGGCGGTTCGGCGAGGTCCGACACGACTCGGCGCGGACGCAGTCGATCCGTGGACGGGTCGTCGAGCTGTACGCGGTCGGCCGTGCGGGACGGGTGGCGATCGAGCGGGTGCCGAGCGGTTCGGCTCTGTGCGGTTCCGACGAGGACGACGACGGTCACCTCGAGGCCCGCTGGACCGGGCAGCCGGTCACCGTCGAGTGGGACGGCGAAACGGAGTTCGAAGTCGTCATCGACCCGTTCGGCAAGCCGAAGCGTCAGTAGCCGCGGAGCTTCTCGAGGTCGCGGCGCTCCCGCTTGCTCGGCCGTCCGGCCCCGCGGTCGCGCATCGGGACGAACCCGGCCTCTTCCTTCGACAGCCGCGGCGGGGTCTTGTCCTCGAAGTGCTTCGCGGCCTCGGGGGCGCTCGTCCGCTTCAGGATGATGCCGGTCACCACGACGATGCGGTCGAAGCCGTTCTGGCGCACCCGCACCTCGTCACCGGGGCCGATCGGCTGCGCCGGCTTCGCCCGCTCCCCGTTCACCCGGACGTGCCCGGCCTTGCACGCGGCAGTTGCGGCCGACCGGGTCTTGGTGATCCGGACGGCCCAGATCCAGCTGTCGACCCGGGCCTTCTCCATGCCGACACTCTAGGCGGCCCGTACCCTGGGGCGGTGCATGCGGACGAACAGGCGGCGATCGCCCGGGCCCGTGCGCTCGGGGTGCTGCACGACGCCGCGATCGGCGACCGCCTGGTGGTCCGGGCGCACCACGGGGACGGCGCGCAGGACGCCCTCGGCGACCTGGTCGCCCGGGCGCCCGACGTCGTGACGATCGCGACCCGCCGTGGCCCGGTCGAGGTCCGGCTCGCCGACGTCGTCGCCGCGAAGCCCGTCCCGCCGCCCCCGCCCGCGCGGCCTGCGCGGCGCTGACGCGCTCGGCGCGTCTGGTGCGCGGTCCCGTCCTCCGTGCGACCGCTCGTGGGTCGCACGGAGGACGGAACCCCGCACCACTCGCTCAGCACCTCGCACGGTGCGAGCCCACCCGAGCCACCCCGGCGAGCCGCACGCCCCCGCGCCCCGCTCCCGACATACGCTCATCCCATGGCAGTCCCCGTCCCGCTCGGCACCGAGGACCGCACCGCCCGCCTCACCCTCCGCCGCCCGGACTCCTGGCGCCGCGAGGACACAGCCCAGGCGGACCTGCGCGTCACCGGCGACGACGTCGTCCTCACCGTCCGATCCCGACCCAGCGACCGCGCGATCGGCGACGAGAACACCGGCCTGCTCGCGCGACTGCCCGGCTCGGTCGAGGGCCTGCTGCTCGTCGGCTGCGACCCGTGGACCACCGCCGGCGCCCCGGCCCGGCTGGTCGAGTACGTCCGGCCCGACGAACACGGCGACGTCGCCGGCACCCACCTGCTCTTCGTCACCGGCCGGCACCGCGTCGACCTGACGATCGAACGCCCGCTCGCCCGGCTGCTCGAGACCGACGACCTCGTGCTCGCCGTCCTCGAGAGCGTCCGCGCCACCGAGACGGTCCCGGTCCGCCCTGAGCGTGACCTCGAACCCCTGCCGGCCCCCGCCCCGACGACACCGCTCGAGGGCCCCCGGCTCAGCACGGACGCGATCGGCACCCTGCAGAGCCTCGCCGGACGCCGGTGGAACCCCACGCTCCTCCGCACCGCTGCGGGCCGCGAACTCATCGAGGCGGGCCTCGTCGGTCGGCTCGGCACGCTGCCGGAGTCGACCCAGACCCTGCTCGAACCCTGGCAGGGCGATGCCCAGCCGGTCACGCTGGAACAGCACCTGCCCGACGGTGGCGAGTCGCGCCTCCAGGCCTGGTCGCAGACCGTCGTCGACGGGACCGACGCGGCGGGTGCCGTGGTCGCGTCCGTCACGCCCGACCGGGCCGTCGCGCTGATGGCCGGGAGGCTCGGCATCGGTCCGACGTGGACCTTCCCGTTCCGCACGGGGTCGCTCCCAGGGCACCTGCTCGGCCGCAAGCTGGCCGGCGGTCCGGACGCACCGGACCTGCCGGAGGCCCTCGCCGAGGCGGACCCGCGCCTCGCGCGGTTCTGGGCTGCGCCGTGGACCGTCTCGTACCTGCGTCGACCGGGCAAGCCGAAGCCGATCACGATCGTGCGGGCCGAGGGACACGGTTTCGCGCGCGTGGGTACGACGAAGGCCGGGGAGACCGCCTTCCGGACGGACTCCCCGGCCAACGTCTACCGGTCGGTGGTGCGGGCGCTGCTGGGCTGAGCGCGCCTGCGTTCTCCCGCTACGCGGCGGGGCCGGCGGTCAGGGTGATCGTGACCGTCTTCGCGGCGCCGGTGCTGTCGGTGTAGCGGACACTCACCTTGTCGCCCACCGAGTGCGACTGGACGACCTTGGTCAGCTGGTCCGAGCTCGTCACGGCGGTGCCGTCGACGCTTGTGATCGTGTCCCCGGCGGTCAGGCCGGCGCTCGCGGCGCCGGAGCCCTCGACCGTGCCGGCGACGGTGACGCCGCCCGTGGTGCCGGTGGTGTTGCTGACCTGGACCCCGAGGAACGCGGGCAGCCCGATGGTGATCGTGCTCGACGACTCCCCGGCGAGGATCTTCTCGGCGATCGTCTTCGCGGTGGTGATCGGGATGGCGTAGCCGGTGACGTCGGCCGTGCCCGAGGACGCTGCCGTGGCCATGCCGACGACCTCGCCCTCGCTGTCCAGCACCGGCCCGCCGGAGTCACCGGAGACGATGTCCGCCGAGATCTCGATCAGGCCGGTCAGGGACTCGGTGCCGGTGCCGGACTCGCTCTGCACCTGGATGTCCTGGTCGGTCGCGGTGACGGTGCCCTCGGCGGCGACGAGGTTGCCGGTGCCCTCGGCGTTCCCGACGTCCTTGACGGTGTCGCCGGTGCTCGGCTCGCCGTCATCGTCGAGCGTGACCGTGGACAGCCCGGAGGCGTTCTCGAGCTTCAGCACGGCGACGTCGTTGGTGGCGTCCGCCCCGACCACGTCGGCCTTGTACTCCTTGCCGGTGGTCTCGTCGGTGACGGTGATGCTCGTCGCACCCTGGATCACGTGGTTGTTCGTCAGGATCGTGCCGTCGGAGGTCAGGACCATGCCGGTGCCGGCCGCCTGCGACGACTCGTCGTAGTTCAGGACGGTGTTGATGGTCACGACGCCCTTCTTGTCGGCGGCCGTCGCCGCCGTGGCGGGGGACTGGGTCGTGCCGGTGCCGGTGCCGGTGTCGCTGCCGCTCCCGGTGCCGTCGCCGGGCACCGTGAAGCCGTTCGTGCCGTCGCCGCTGCCCGTGCCGCCGGTGCCGTCGGTGCCGTCGGTGCCGGGCAGCGTGGTGGTGCCCTGCGACTGGCTCGACGTCGTGGTCGTCCCCTGCGAGGACAGGCCGAGGGCGGTACCACCGGCCGCACCGACGATGGCGAGCGTGGCGATGCCGGAGCCGATCATCAGCCCGAGCCGACGCGGTCGCTTCGTCGTACCGGGGTGGTTCGCGGTCGCCGCTGAGTACGCCCAGGCGTGGTTCGCGCCGGCGAGGGCCGGGCTGCCGATCAGGTACGGGCCGCGGCCGTCCGGGGTGTAGGCGTAGGGGCCGGAGCCGTCCGGGCCGTAGAGGTAGGGACCGGAGCCGTCGAACGCGTACGCCGGGCGCAGGGAGGCCGGGTCGGCGTGCGGCGCCTCCCAGTGCATCCCGGGAGCCTGCTGCTGCGCGGCGGGGGTGCCGTTCTCGTCGTGGTCGGCGGCTGCGGGGTTCGGGGTCTCGTTCATCGGTGCTCTCCGGTCGTCCCTCGACGGCCCGGTCGGGCGTCGATGGAGACCAGTACAGAGCGCTTCCCCATGACGAGCCTATGAACGAACCCTGCGCACGCTCCGGGCTTGCTCGGGGGACGCCGAGTGGGGCTCCGGCGTTAGGGTGGCCTTACTTCCATGCCTCCGTCGACGTCCACGCCCCCGGCTCCCAGCTCCGTCCCCCGACTCGTCGGTGCGACCGTGCTGGCGGTCGTCGTCCTCGCCGTGGCGTGTGCGCTGTCGATCGCGTACGGCTCGCGGCCGATCCCGCTCGGCACCGTCCTCGACACGGTGATGCACCCCGGTCGGAGCGACGAGGTCGGGCTCATCGTGCTCGGCAACCGTGTGCCCCGCACCGTCGTCGGACTGCTCGCCGGGGCCGCGCTCGGGGTGGCCGGGGCGGTCATGCAGGGCGTGACGCGCAACCCGCTCGCCGACCCGAGCGTCCTCGGCATCAACTCCGGAGCGACCCTGGCCGTGGTGGCCGGGATCGCGCTCTTCGGCGTGAGCGGCACGGCGGCCTACCTGCCGTTCGCGTTCGTCGGGGCAGCCCTCGCCGCACTGCTCGTGTACGGGATCGCGACCGTCGCCCGTCGCGGCCTCTCACCCGTCGGACTCGCCCTCGCCGGAGCCGTGGTCGCCGCAGCGCTGTCGTCGGTCACCACCGCGGTGCTGGTGACCGACCAGAGCCTGCTCGACCAGCTGCGGTTCTGGCAGGTCGGTGCCCTCGCCGGCAAGGACCTCGGCACGGTGGGGATCATCACGGCGCCGGTGCTCGTCGGGCTGGCGATCGCGTTCGGCCTCGGTCGGTCGCTCAACACCCTCGCGCTCGGGGACGAACTCGCGGCGTCGCTCGGGCAGCGGGTCGTGCTCGTCCGCGCCGTTGGCGGTCTGGTCGCGGTGCTGCTGGCCGGGTCCGCGGTGGCCGCCGCCGGGCCGATCGCCTTCGTCGGGCTCGCCGTGCCGCACGCCGTCCGCCGGCTGAGCGGCCCCGACCACCGCTGGACCATCCTGCTGTCGGCGATCGTCGCCCCCGCACTGCTGCTCGTCGCCGATGTCATCGGCCGCGTCGTGGCGTATCCGGGGGAGCTGCAGGTCGGCATCGTCACGGCGCTCATCGGGGCGCCGGTGTTCATCGCGCTCGTGCGGTCGAGGGTGGTGCGGGGACTGTGAGGCGGCTGTTCGGTTCCGTCGGGCTGCGCTCGGGGCTTCGTCGTGAGGTCGCGGTGCTCGTCGCCGTGGTCGTGGTCGTCGTGGTGCTCGTCCTGGTCGGGCTCGGCGCCGGTTCGATCCCGCTCACCCCGGGCCAGGTGCTCGCCTCCCTGTTCGGCCAGGGGGATCGGATCTCGGACTTCGTGATCGGGCAGCTCCGCGGGCCGCGGGTGCTCGGTGCCGTCCTCGTCGGCGCGAGCCTCGGCGTCGCCGGCGCGATCGTGCAGAGCGTCGTGCGGAACCCGATCGCGAGCCCCGACGTCATCGGGATCACCTCGGGGGCCAGTGCCGCCGGACTCACCGCCATCGTGCTGTTCGGTGCCAGCGGTGGAACGCTCTTCTCGGTCGTGCTCGTCGGCGCGGTGGTGGTCTCGATCGTCATCGCCGGGCTCGCCTGGCGACGGGGGATCACCGGCAACCGGGTCGTCCTCGTCGGCATCGGTGTCGCGGCGATCTGCCTGAGCATCACCGGCTGGATGCTCACGAGCGGCACCGTCACCCAGGCCGGCACAGCGCTGCTCTGGCTCTCGGGCAGCCTGAACGCCGTCGACCGCGACCTGGTCGGGGTGCTCGCCATCGCGTTCGTCGTGCTCGGCGTGCTCGCACTGCTGCAGTCCGCACGCCTGCAGGTGCTGAGCCTCGGCGACGAGGTCGCCGCCGCACTCGGACTCCGGCCGGACCGGGCGAAGGTGCTCCTGCTCCTCACCGCCGTGTGCCTGACCGCCGCAGCCGTCGCCACGGCGGGGCCCGTCTCGTTCGTGGCGCTGATGGCCGCGCCGATCGCCAGACGCCTGGTCGGCGGCGGACGGGTCGCACTCGCGCCGGCCGCAGCCGTCGGTGCCGCGATCACGCTCGGCAGCGACCTGCTCGCCCAGTTCGCGATCCCTGGCAACGCGCTGCCGGTGGGGGTCGTGACGGGCGTCGTAGGGGCGCCGTACCTGCTCTGGTTGCTCGCGCGGGGCCGGTGACGACGGGTCGCACGAGTCGATGACTTCGGGTCCCACGGGTCGCTGACGCGGCTCGTGCGTTCGCGGATCGCGGAAGTCCCTCCACAGTCCCAGATCGGGGCTGCCGCTCGGGCCTTCGTTTCCGATACGCTGGTGGGCCAAGAGGAGGAGGTCCACCGATGCCAGATCCAGTGGTCCCGCAGCCGGGCGGTCAGAAGACCCCGGAGCAGCGGCTGGTCGACACCACGCTGACCTTCAGCATGGACATGGGCGCGGCGCTCACCGCCGAGTCCGGTGTCTCGACCGAAGAACGTGAAGCCGTCAACGCCCTGCCCTCCGGGTCGGCGTTGCTCGTGGTCCGTCGCGGCCCCAACGTGGGTGCGCGGTTCCTCCTCGACTCCGACGTCACGACGGCCGGTCGACACCCCGACGCCGACATCTTCCTCGACGACGTCACCGTGTCGCGCAAGCACGCGCAGTTCCTGCGCCACGGCACGAGCTTCAGCGTCAAGGACAACGGTTCCCTGAACGGCACGTACTTCGACGGTGTCCGCATCGACGAAGCGCTGCTCACCGACGGGGCCGAGGTCCAGGTCGGCAAGTTCCGCCTGACGTTCTACGCATCTCGGGTCGACCTGGCGCGCCTGGCGAACGCGTAGTGGCCGCACGGTCCGCTGCGGCCCGGGCGGGGTCCGCGGCGCCGGACCTGCTCACCATCGGGCAGGTCCTCGCTCGCCTCAAGCCCGAGTTCCCGGACCTGTCGAGCTCCAAGCTGCGGTTCCTCGAAGAGCGCGAGCTCGTCACCCCGATCCGCACGGCCAGTGGGTACCGCAAGTTCTCCGCTGCCGACCTCGAGCGGCTCCGGGTGATCCTCGGACTGCAGCGCGACCACTACCTGCCGCTCAAGGTCATCAAGGAGTACCTCGCCGACCTCGATGCCGGCCGCGAGCCCGTCCTGCCCGGCGGAGGCGACGCGCCGAAGCCGTCGATCCTCGGCCGTGAGCGTCGGTACACCCGCGACGAGACGGTCCGGGCAGCCGGAGCCTCCCCGATGCTCCTCGCTGACGCGGTCTCGGCTTCGCTGCTCCCGGCCACGGACACCTACGGCGACGACGGCGTCTCCGTGCTGAAGGCCCTGGTCGAACTGCAGCGCACGGGTATCGAACCGCGACACCTCCGCACGCTGCGCAGCACCGCCGAGCGCGAGGTCGGTCTCATCGAGTCCGCCCTCATGCCGGTCTCCCGCCGGGGCGACGCCACCTCGCGGGCCAAGGCCACCGAGCTCGCGCGTGAGATCGCCGGGCACCTCGAGGTCATCCGGTCGAACCTCATCCGCCAGGCCATCGGTCGTCTCGACGCATGACGCCGTCCGGTGCTTCGACAGGGCTTGTGTGTCAGTGGCCGAGGCGTATCCTCGACACGCCGGACGCGCCGGGTCGGATGTCCCGCGCGGGAGCGGTCGGAGTCGCTACCGTGGACCTCGGAACAACTCTCAACCCGTCGTTGAAGCTTCGGGTGGGAGCTCGATCGTCGTGGAAGGCAAGCTCATGAGTGGGAACGACACCCCTGGCACCGAGTCTGATGTGACCCGGTACGACCTCGGGCTGCTCTTCACCGATGGTCTGCCCGAGCACGACGAGCAGAACGGCTACCGCGGCACCGTCGCCGCACGGGCAGCCGGCATCTCGTACCGACAGCTCGACTACTGGGCCCGCACCGAGCTCGTGCAACCGACGATCCGCGGGGCCGCCGGCTCCGGGTCGCAGCGACTGTACGGGTTCCGCGACATCCTCGTGCTCAAGCTCGTGAAGCGCTTGCTCGACACCGGCATCTCGCTGCAGCAGATCCGCACCGCGGTCAACCAGCTCCGTGAGTCCGGCGTCTCCGACCTGGCGCAGACCACGCTGATGTCCGACGGCGCCTCGGTGTACCTGTGTACCTCCGACGACGAGGTCATCGACCTCGTGTCACGCGGCCAGGGTGTCTTCGGCATCGCGGTCGGCAAGGTCCTGCGCGAGGTCGAGAGCTCCCTGGTCGAGCTCGACGCCACCGCCGCGGCCGACCCCTCGGACGAGCTCGCCGCTCGTCGCGCTTCCCGCGCTTCCTGACCGTTCGCATTGGGGCCCGGGTTCGGGTTTGGGTTTGGGTTCGGGTTCGGGTTCGGGTTCGCGTTCGGGATCGGGTCCAACGGTCGCGAATCGCCGTGTGCGCGTCGCCGAGTGGTCACGAACCGTCGCTTGCGGCGCTCCCAACTGACAGTTGGTGACCGCTCGGGGGGGGGGGGCGTGAGCGGTGTGTTGTGAC
>NZ_QKTF01000025.1:0-23692 GCF_003234745.1 Curtobacterium sp. MCLR17_039 | reverse complement strand
GAGACAGGCCCCGCCCTACGGCGAGACGGACAGCACGATGAACGCGGCGAAGATCACCAGGTGCACCCCACCCTGCAGCCGAGTGGCACGACCGGGCAGCACGGTGAGCACCGCCGCGACGATCGTCAGCGCGAGCAACACGATCTGCGACGGCCCGAGCCCGAGCAGCAGCGTCCCCGGCATGAACAGCGACGCGACCGCGATCGAGGGGATCGTCAGACCGATCGACGCCATCGCGGACCCCATCGCCAGATTCAGGCTCGTCTGGATCCGGTTCCGTGCGGCGGCCTTCGACGCGGCGATGCCCTCCGGCAGCAGGATGAGCAGCGCGATCACGACACCGACGAACGACGGCGGGAACCCGACGGCGGCGACCCCGGCCTCGATCGCGGGCGACTCCACCTTGGCGAGCCCGACCACGGCGACGAGCGCGACGACGAGCAGCCCGAGCGACACCATCGTGGTGCGTCCCGACGGGCAGGCGGCGTGGGCGTCCTCGGACTCGACGAGCACCCCGCCGGCACGGTTGACCGGCAGGAAGAAGTCGCGGTGCGCCACGGTCTGCGTGACGACGAACAGCCCGTAGAGCACCAGTGACGCGATCGCGACGAACACCAGCTGCGTCCCCGTGAAGGAGGCGTCGTCGGTGCCGGTGGTGAACGTCGGCAGCACCAGGGTCAGCACGGCGAGCGCGGCCACCGTCATGGTCGCGGCGCTCGCGCCCTCCTGGTTGAAGCGCACGGTGTTGTGCCGCAGGGTCCCGATCAGGATCGCGAGGCCGACCAGCCCGTTCATCGTGATCATCACCGCCGAGAACACCGTGTCGCGCGCCAGGGTCTCGGCCTGCGCACCGCCGGAGCTCGACAGCGAGATGATGAGCGCGACCTCGATGATCGTCACGGCGACGGCCAGCACGAGCGAGCCGAAGGGTTCCCCGACCCGGTGTGCGACGACCTCGGCGTGGTGGACGGCCGCCAGGACCGTGACGGCGAGCACGACGGCGACGACGACCACCACGGCGGTGCCGAGCCCGTAGCGGCCGTACGAGAACGCGAGCACGACGGCCGCCAGGATCGGCGTGGCCACGGGCCACACCTTGGGGAACCAGGAGGTCATCCGACCATTGTCTCAACCGCGGGGAGCGTAGACCGCAACCTCGGCTGCGGGGACGTCGATGCACACCGCGTCGCCGGGGGCGATCCCGAGCGCGGTCAGCCGCGCGAGCGTCAGGTCCGCCACCAGGTCACCGGCCCGTACCCGCACCAGTCCGTCGCGCGGCTCGAGCGACGAGACGGTGCGCGTGGCTCCGGCACCGTCCCGCGTCAGCACGGCGGCCGTCGGGTGGAAGGCAGCCAGGGCGGGCCGGCCGGGAGGCACGGCGTGCGTCCCGGACGCCAGCTCACCCCCGCCGTCGATCGCGATCCCACCCCCGGTGGCGGTCCCGCGCACCAGCGCGAGTCCGGAGAACGTCGCGGCGAACGCACTCGTCGGACGACCGAGCACGGCCGCGGGGGTGCCCTGCTCGACCACCCGGCCGCCCTCGAGCACGACGACGCGGTCGGCCAGGGCGACGACCTCGACCGGGTCGTGGGTGACGAGCACCGCGGGCCGGCCGGCGACGGCGGTCCGGAGTGCCGCGCGGACCTCGTCCTGCGCGCCGACGTCGAGCGCCGAGGTCGGTTCGTCGAGCAGCAGCACCGCCGGGTCGGTGGCGAGCGCCCGGGCGATCGCGACGCGCTGCGCCTGACCCCCCGAAAGAGTCCCGGGGGCGCGGGTGGCCAGGTCGGCGACCGCGACGGCGTCGAGCGCGTCGCGGGCGAGCTGCCGGGCCGTGGCGCGACCGGCTCCGGCGGCTCGGGGGCCGAAGGCGACGTTCCCGACGACGTCGAGGAACGGGAACAGATCGGGCCGCTGCGCGACGAGTCCGGTCCGACGACGGTGCGCGGGCAGGGTGTGCCGTGCACTCGAGGCATGGACCCCGCCGAGTTCGATCCGGCCGGCGTCGATCGGCAGCAGCCCGGCCAGGGCCTCGAGCACCGTCGACTTGCCCGCGCCGTTCGGCCCGATGACCGCCAGGCACTCCCCCGCTCGGACCTCGATCGCGACGTCGACGTCCCGCGGCCCGACGACGACGTGCGCCCGGACGCCCACCGCACCCTCGGCCGTCACGCCAGGGCTCCGCGCGTCCGGAACGACGAGGCCCCGATGACGACGACCGCCACCACGACGAGCACGACCGCCAGCGCCACCGCGGTGTCCGGGTCGACCTCGCGCTGCAGGTAGACCTCGAGCGGCAGGGTCCGCGTGACCCCCTGCAGGCTGCCGGCGAAGGTCAGGGTGGCCCCGAACTCGCCGAGCGCCCGGGCGAAGCACAGCACGAGCCCGGACACGATCCCCGGCAGGACCCGCGGCGTCGTGACGGTCAGGAACGTCCGGGTCGGCCCGGCGCCCAGGGTCGCGGCGACCCGCTCGTACCGGTCACCCTCGACGCGGAGCGCCCCCTCGACCGAGGACACCAGGAACGGCATCGCGACGAAGGTCTGCGCGATGACCACCGCCGTCGTGGTGAACGCGATGTGCAGGCCGTGGTCGTCGAGGAACGCCCCGACCACCCCGAGCCGACCGAAAGCCGCGAGCAGGGCGAGACCACCGACCACCGGCGGCAGCACGAGTGGCAGGAGCACGACGGCCCGGGCGACGCCGACCCACCGCGACCGCGACCGCGCGAACAGCACGGCGAGCGGGTACCCGAGGACGAACGCGACGCCCGTGGCCGCGAGGGCCGTGCCGAGGCTGAGCCCGAGCGCGGTCAGTGACGCGGTGGAGGTCACGAGCCCGACGAACGACGACCAGTCCACCCGGCCGAGCATCGCGAGCACCGGCACGACGACGAACAGCCCGCCGAGCACCGCGGGCAGCGGGAGCCACCACGCGACCGGCGGCCGTCCGTCAGCGCGCGGAGCCACGGGTCAGGGCTTCCCGAAGCCCGCGTCGGAGAGCACGCGCTGCCCGGCCGCGGAGCGGACGTACTCCGAGAACGCCTGCGCGAGCTCCGGGTCCTGGGATTCCCGGAGCACGCCGATCGGGTACGTGTTGACGGCTTTGCTCGACTCGTCGAACGGGACCCCGTCCACCTTGCCGCCGGCCCCGCGGACGTCCGTCACGTAGACGAGTCCGGCATCGGCCTGACCGGACTCGACCTTGCCGAGCACGTCGGTGACGGACTGCTCCTCGCTGACCGGCTCGAGGTCGACGCCCGATGCGGACTCGACCTTCGCCGTCGCGGCACCGCACGGCACCGGGGCGGCGCACGTGACGAGCTGGACACCCGGAGCCGTCAGGTCGTCGAGGCCGCCGATGCCCCGCGGGTTGCCCGGTGCGACCGCGATCTCGAGCGTGTTCGTGGCGAAGGCCCGCGGCGACCCGGTCACCAGGTCACCCGAGGTCAGCTTCGTCATGTTCGCCTGGTCCGCCGCGGCGAACACGTCGGCGGGGGCGCCGTTCTGGATCTGGGTGACGAGGTCGCTGGAGCCGGCGAACGAGAACCGGATCGAGGCGCCGGGGTGCGCGGTCTCGTACTGCTTGCCCAGGGTCGTGAAGGTCTGCTGCAGGGACGCGGCGGCGAAGACGGTGATCGAACCCGACACGTCGGCGTCCGCGCTCGACGACGGTGACGAGGACCCCGCGGGAGCGTCGGCGGTGGAACACGCCGACAGGCCGAGCGTCGCCAGGACGGCGAGGGGTACGAGCAACGAGCGGGAACGACGGGTCATCGGGGGTCCTCCTGGTGGGCGGGTGCCTCGACGGCGACCATCGTGGCCTTGACGGACGCCACCGCGACGGACCCGACCTCGAGCCCCAGGTCGCGGACGGCCTCGGCACTCATCAGGGACACCACACGGTGCGGGCCGCACTGCAGTTCGACCTGCGCCATCACGGTGTCGACGACCAGGTCGGTGACGATCCCGACGAAGCGGTTGCGCGCCGAGCTCTTCACCGCGGACGCCGGGTCGGTCAGCTCCGAGCTGCGTTCCCGTGCGTAGGCGGCGACCTCGCGACCGTCGACCACGGCTCGCCCCGCGTCGTCCGTGGCACGGGTGAAGGTGCCGCCGTCGACGAGCCGACGAACGGTGTCGTCACTGATCCCGAGGAAGGCCGCAGCGTCCCGTACCCGCAGTTGCGTCATGATCAACCGATCCTATCCGCGGATGCGGCGGCAGGGGCGATGGAGGTGACCAGGCTGGGTCAGGACCGGTGCTCGATCGACACGGGCAGGCCCTCGCGACGCCAGGCCTCGAAGCCGCCGTCGAGCACCGCCACGCGCCTCCCGGCCGGCTGCCGAGCCGCCCACGCGTCCGCGCGGGGTCCGCGTGCGCAGTAGACGACGACCTCGTCAGCGCCGGTGTCGTCGGTGACGGCACCGGCGACCACGCCGTCCGCGCGTTCCTCGGCGGTCCGGACGTCGACGACGACCAGCGGGTCCGACGGGTCCGCCACTCTGGCGGCCAGGGCGGACGGCGCGATGCGCGGCGCCGCGGAGGCACCGGCAGCAGGTGCCGGTCGACGCGAGGCGGGCCCCCGACGGACGGGGCTCTCGGTCCAGCGCCACCGGCGGGCGTCGACGGTCAGGACACGTCCGAGCAGCGGGTCGCCCGTGCCGGTGACCATCGCGAAGACCTGTCCCGCCATCATCGCACCGACCGCGCCGCAGAGTGCGGGGACGACGCCGTCGAGGGCGCACGAGCCCTCGTCGGGCAGGGCGTCGGGGTGCAGGTCGTGGAAGTCGACGCCGTCGGACCCGGCGTCGCGGAAGACGCTTACCTGCCCGTCGTGACCGAGCACGGTGCCCCACACGAACGGCACGCCGGCCGCGGCGCAGGCATCCGAGACGGCCCGGGTGACCACGACCGAGTCGGCGGCGTCCACCACGACGTCGTGTCCGGCGACCAGGTCCGGCGTGAACGACGCGACCACGGCGACCGCGTCGAGTTCGGGGTCGACGGCGAGAGCGCGGGCGACCGCGACCCGTGCCTTCGGCGAGCCGACGTCCGCGGCGGTGAAGAGCGTCTGCCTGGCCAGGTTCGAGGCGTCGACCACGTCGGGGTCGACCACGGTGAGCCGACCGATCCCGGCGAGGTACGCGACCACCGGCGCCCCGAGCCCGCCGGCCCCGACGACGAGGACGCGTGATGTGGCCAGGCGTCGCAGCCCGGTGACCCCGACCTCGGCGAGCGCGGCGGTCCGCGAACCGAGCTGCACCCGCCCCGGGGAGAGCGCGGCGGCGGGGGCGACGAGGGGTTCCATCCCGTCATTCTGGCCCGTCGCACCGAACTCCTGCATGTGAGAGTTCAGTGCCTGGACGCGGCGGATCCCCAGAGCAGATCGGTACGGTCGCGGGCGTGAGTTCCCCCCGCACCGGTACCGTCCCGGTCCGACGCACGGCGTCGGACGCGTCGGTGCGCGCGCGCTCGCTGGGTCTCGTCGCGGCGGCCGTCCGAGCCCTCGCACGGACCCCCGAGATCACCGTCGGTGCGCTCGGCGTCGTCGTCGCAGCGGCCTTCAGCTGGGTGCCGTCGCTCTGGTACGACGAGGCCGCGACCGTCGCGAGTGCCCAGCGGAGCTGGCCGGCGCTGTGGGCCGAACTGCAGAACGTCGACGCCGTCCACGGGCTGTACTACGCCGTGATGCACGTCTGGTTCACGCTCGTCGGGTACTCGCCGTTCACGCTGCGGTTCCCGAGTGCCCTCGCCATCGGGGTCTCCGCCGGGCTCGTCGTCGCCCTCGGCCGTCGTCTCGGCGGCGTGCGGCTCGGCGTCGTCTCCGGGATCGTGTTCCTGGTCCTGCCCCGCGTCGCCTGGGCCGGCACCGAGGGGCGCCCGTACGCCACCGTCACGACCTTCGCCGTCGCGCTGACCCTCGTGGGGATCACCGCGGTCCGTCGCACCCGGATCCGGCACCACGCGACCCGGTGGTGGGTCGTCTACGGCATGCTCGCCGTGGTCGCCGTACTGTTCAACGTCTACCTGGCCCTGGCCGTCGTCGCGCACGGGGTCGTGCTCCTCTGGACCGCCGTCGCCGACCGCGCCGCGCGGCGCGACGCCGTGCTCTCCGAGCGCAGCGGTCCGGTGGCCGCGCCGATCGTCGACCGAGCCGCGTTCGTGCGCTGGGGCGTCGCCGCCGTGGGCGCCGCACTCGTGGTGTCGCCGTTCATCGTGCTCGCCGCCGGGCAGGCCAAGCAGGTCGGCTGGATCACCGGCGTCGGGTGGGCCACCGTGCGCCAGGTCGTCGCGACCGCGTGGTTCGGTGCCGTCTGGCCGTACGCGGTGCTCGGGTGGGTCCTGATGATCGTCGGGGTCGTGCTCGCCGTGCGTGCCGCCCGACGCCCTGCCCCGGCCACCCGCGACCTGCTCCGGATGCAGGCCGTCCGCGTCGCCGTCCCCCTGATGGTCCTGCCCACCGCACTGCTCGTCGGCGCGACCACGGCCGGGGAGCACCTGTACACCCCGAAGTACGCCAGCCTGAGCCTGCCGTTCGTCGCACTGCTCATCGGCCTGGCGATCACGGCGATCCGACCCCGGCGGTGGCTGGCGCTCGCGGTCGTCGGGATGCTGCTCGTGTCGGCCCCGACGAGCACGATCGTCCGGCTGCCCCACGCCAAGCAGGACTCGCACTGGGCGAACGCCGCAGCGATCATCGAGCGCGAGCGGGACCGGCGCACCGACCGGAACGAGGGCGTCGTGTTCGGCAGCGTCTGGCGGCACCCCGGCACCACCGCGCAGGTCATCGCCGATTCCTACCCCGAAGCCTTCACCGGGATGCGCGACCTCGCCGTCGCCGAGACCGGGGCCGAACGCGGACAGCTCTGGAACGTCAACGGCGACGTGGCCACGACGGTGCCCGAGCGGATCTCCGGCATCGACACCGTGTGGTTCGTCGGCGGCAAGTCGCGGAACATCCGCCCGCAGGTCACCGAGACGCTGGTGGCCGAGGGCTTCCACGTCGTGCGCTACTGGCACACCGGGACGGTCATCCTCTGGAAGTACAGCCGCTGACGGTGGCGGTCCAACCGCCGACGGTGGCGGTCCAGTCGCTGACGGTGGCGGTCCAGCCGCCGACGGCTGTGCCGGGGCGTCGGGTCAGTGCACCACGCGTGCGCCGTGCACCGGACCGGTGGCCCGGAGTGCGACGAGGCCGGCGGCGCTGAGTTCGACCTGCAGTTCGAGCGCGGCATCACGGTCGCCCACCAGGAACGCCACGGTCGGGCCGCTGCCGGACACCAGGCCGGCCAGGGCACCGGACTTCTCACCGAGCTCCAGGGTCGCCGCGAGCCGGGGCTGCAGCCGCATGGCCGGAGCCTGCAGGTCGTTGTGGACGCAGTCAGCGAGCAGGTCGGGGTCACCCGCGCGCAGCGCCTGCAGCACGTTGGCCTCGACCACGGGGTGCGACGGCGCCGGGGAGATGTCGGCTCGGTAGCGCTCGCGGTGCTCGTCGAGCGCACGGTAGACGGCGGGGGTGCTCAGCCCGTCGTCGCTCAGGGCGAGGACCCAGTGGAACTCACCCTTGGCCAGCGCGGGGCTCAGCTCGTCACCGCGGCCGGTGCCCACGGCGGTGCCGCCGGCGAAGGCGAACGGCACGTCGGCGCCGAGCTGCGCGGCGAGCCGGAGCAGCTCCTCGCGACCGAGCGCGGTGCCCCAGAGCGTGTCGACGGCGAGCAGGGTCGCCGCGGCGTCCGCGGAGCCACCGCCCATGCCGCCGGCGACGGGCACCTGCTTGTCGATGGTCAGCCGCACCCCACCGCGGTGTCCGGCTGCGTCGGCCACGAGCCGGGCCGCACGGATGGCGAGGTTCGACTCGTCGACCGGCACGGTGCTCGTGTCGATCGGCCCCGTGAAGGTGACCGAGAAGTCGTCGGCGGCCTCGGCGGTGACGTCCTCGTACAGGGACACCGCCTGGTACGCCGTGGCGACGTCGTGGTAGCCGTCGTCCTGCAGCGCCCCGACGGACAGGAACACGTTGATCTTGCCGGGGGCGCGCGTCCGCACGCGGGTCGGTGCGGCCAACGTGGTCATGCGCCCAACCTATCCCGCTGCGGCTGCCGTGAACCCCCGCGCCAGGTCCGCGGTGATGTCGTCGATGTGCTCGAGGCCGATCGACAGGCGGATGAGTCCGTCCCCCACCCCGGCGGCTGCCCGCTCGGAGGAGGTCATCTGCACGTGGGTGGTCGATGCCGGGTGCACGACGAGCGATCGGACGTCACCGAGGTTCGAGACGTGGTCGAACAGCTCGAGCGCCGCCACGAACCGTCGGCCCGCGGCGACCCCGCCGGCCAGGTCGAACGACAGCACGGCCGACGGCCCCTTCGGCACGTAGCGCTGCTGCAGGTGGTGCCACGGCGAGTCCGGCAGGCCGGCGTAGTGCACGTGCTCGACCTGGTCGTGGGCGTCGAGCCAGCTCGCCACGGTGGCGGCGTTCGACACGTGCCGGTCCATGCGGAGCGACAGCGTCTGGATGCCCTGGAGCACCAGGAACGCGTTGAACGGTGCGATCGCGGGCCCGAGGTCGGCGGACAGCTTCGAGCGGGTGCGCTGGATGAACGCCCGTCGCCCGAACTTCTCGGCGAAGTTCGTGTTCGCGAACCCGGACTGCTCGGTCGTGGCCAGCTGCGGGTAGGCGTCGGCGTGGGCCGCCCAGTCGAAGTTCCCGCTGTCGACGATGAGCCCGGCGATGGCGCTGCCGTGTCCGGCCAGGTACTTCGTCGCCGAGTGCACGACGATGTCGGCGCCGTGCTCGATCGGGCGGACCAGGTACGGCGTCGCGATGGTGTTGTCGACGATGAGCGGCACACCGGCCTCATGCGCGACCCCGGCCACCCCGGCGAAGTCCAGGACGTCCCCGCGGGGGTTCGGGATGGACTCACCGAAGAACGCCTTCGTCTCCGGACGCACCGCCGCCGCCCACTCGGACAGGTCGGTCGGGTCCTGCACGAACGTGAAGGTGATGCCGAGGTCCCGCAGGGTTGAGGCGAACAGCGTGTAGGTCGCGCCGTACAGCGAGGCGCTCGACACCACGTGGTCACCGGCGCGTGCGACACCGAGCACGGCCAGCGACGTCGCCGCCTGCCCGGACGCCAGCGCCAGCGCACCGATCCCGCCCTCGAGGTCGGCGATCCGGCGCTCGAGGGCTGCCGCCGACGGGTTGTTCACCCGCGTGTAGGTGTGGCCGGGAGCGTCGAGCATGAAGCGCGCGGCGGCGTCCTCGCCCGACGGGTAGACGTACGCGGCGCTCTGCGCGATCGGCGGCACGTTCGCGCCCCAGCCCGGATCGGCCTTGAAGCCGGCGCGGATCTGGCGGGTCTCGAACGCCCAGCCGTCCTCGGCGTTGGTCGGCGTGGCCCCCATCAGGACTGCGCCCCGACCGACTGCCGGACGAGCGGGATGACCTGCTCGCCGAACCGGTCCATCTCCTCGAGCTGCGGCGAGAACTGCAGCAGGAGCGTGTCGACGCCGGCGTCCTCGAACTCCCGGATGCGGTCCGCCACCTGCGATGGCGTCCCCACGAAACCGGGGCGCAGGCCGCGGTTCGACACCGAGTAGTCCTCGAGCGAGGGCACGTGCTCGAGCTGCGACTTCGAGATGAAGTCCTGGTACGACTCGTACGCCTTGCCGTGCTGCACGTCGGTGATCCGGGCGAGCTCGGCCTGCGCCTCTTCCTCGGTCTCGCGCACGATGACGTACGCGGCCATGCCGAACGCCTCGAACGGCGGCAGGCCGGCGTCGATGCGGCGCTGCTTCATCTCGTCGATCTTCGCGCGGAGCTCCGGGGCCGTGCCGCCGTGCGTGACGTAGGCGTCGGCGTACCCGGTGATCGCGGCCTTGCCGGCCTCGCTCTCACCGCCGGCGTAGATGCGCGGCGTCACGCGGGGCTTCGGCTCGAGGTGCGCGTTCTCGATGTCGTAGTACTCGCCCGAGAACGAGTACGGGGTCTCGCGCCACAGGCCCTTCATGACCTCGACGAACTCCGCGGTGCGCTTGTACCGGTCGTCGTGCTCCGAGAAGATCCCGCCGTACTGCTTCGCCTCTTCCGCCCACCAGGCGCTCACGACGTTGAAGGTGAACCGGCCGCACGAGATGTCGTCGATCGTCGCCGCCTGCTTCGCCGTCACCGCGGGCAGGTGGTACCCGGGACGCATCGCCGCCATGATCTCCAGGCGCTCGGTCGTCGCCGCGATGGCCGCCGCGAGCGACCACGCCTCGAGCGAGGGCGCCGCCGTGCCCTTGATGTCGTTGAGGTTGAGCTCCGGCACGAGCGTCAGGTCGAAGCCGATCCGCTCGGCGCGCTGCGCCAGGCGCTTCACGTAGTCGAAGGTGACCGGCATGTTCTCGTTGTCGACGTTGCGCAGCCAGCCGCCGAAGAGCGGGGTCCAGTATCCGAATCGCACGTTGGTTCCTTGGGGGTGTGGGAAAGGCGGACGGGCGGGAGCCGCTGGTTGACGACGCGAAGCGTTGTGCGGGTCGCGCTGCCGGAGCCAGCGGAGGCAGTCGTGGCGGGCCCGCCACGGGCCTCCAGTCCGGTGGTTCTTGCGTTCTCAGGCCGTGAGCTGCGCCGCGTACTGCGTCTCCAGCAGACCACCGAGGTACTTCGCGATGGAGCGCGGGCCGGAGGCCGGCGCGGACTCCTCGACCGCGGGGTTGTAGTTCGTGTTCGTGTTGATGTCGTAGACGACGGTGCGGCCGTCCGTCGTCTCCATGAACTCGACGCCCGCGATGGTGATGCGCTGGTCGGCGAGGAACGTGCGGAGCTGCTGGACCAGCTGGTGCTCGGCGGTGATCTCGGTCCGGACGGCGAACGCCGGGGGCGCGCCGACGGTCTCGGTGCCGGGGACGTCGCAGACGGCACCCGCGATGACCTGCGGCACCTCGCACGCGTCGGCGGGGCAGAGCTCGAAGCTGCCGGCGCTGGTGTCGACGCGGACCGCGTACACGAACTCGCCGCCGACGAACTCGACGCGGGTGATGAAGGGCTCGCGGGCCGTCAGGTACTCCTGCAGCAGGGTGATGCCGTCGACCGGCGCCTCGAACTCGGGGCTGTCGACGTAGGCGTCGAACTCGGCGAGCGAGTCGAACCGCCGGACGCCCAGGCCCTTGCCGCCCTGGTTGTGCTTCGTGATGAAGGGGATGTCCTGCCCGTCGGTGAAGGTGCGGGCGGCGTCCTTGAGCGTCGTCGTGCCGAACACGGCGGTCGTGCGCGGCACGTCGAACCCGGCCTGCTGCAGGAGACCGTGCTGGGCGACCTTCGACACCTCGAGCTCGAGCACGTGGCTGCCGCCGACGACCTGGCGGCGGGCTCGCTCGAGCCAGCCGAGGACCGCCCGGGTGTACTCCTTGCTGTGCTCGTGGCCGCGGGTGTGGGAGCTCGCGGACATGCGGCTCCAGTAGACGCCGGGTGCCGGCTCGGCCGCGAGGTCGATCTGCCCCTCGGTCAGCAGGATCTCCTCGACCGGGACGCCCTCGGCCTCGAAGGCGGCGGCGAGCGGGGGGAACCACTCGGGGTTCTCGTGGATGACGTACACGCGCGGAGTGCTCACGCCCCCACCCTAGGCACGGTATACCGCACGCGCCCAAGTGTGTGACGTGGCGTTGCTTCTCCGTGGGGGGGGGTCGCACGGGGTCCTGGTCGCTCGGTGCGGGGTTCCGTACTCGGTGCGACTTGCTCGCCGTCGCACGGCGTACGGAACCTCGCACCGTTCGATGCCGGCGGTGGTCGACCTCGCACCGTGCGAGGTCTTCAGCCGGCGAAGGTCTGCTGTCCGACGACGCCGAGGAGCTCGAGCTTCTGCGCGTCTTCCGATCCTGGGGGCGCCGTGAACAGCAGCAGCGCCTGCGCCTGGTCGTCGGTGTGCAGCACCTGGCAGTCGACGGTGATGCGGCCGAGCTCCGGCTGCACGATCGTCTTGTTGTCCGACCAGCGCGTGGCCACCTCGTGCTTGGCCCAGAGGTCGCGGAACTCGGCGCTGCGCGTCTGCAGCTCGGCGATGAGTTCGGTCGCCCGGCGGTCGCCCGGGCCGGCGAGCCCGACAGCCGCCCGGAGCGACGCGACCACCACCCGCCCCAGCCGCTCGTGCTGCTCGGGCGCGTACTTCGCGAGCTCCTCACCCGTCACGAACCACCGCCACGCCTGGTAGCGCCGGTTGCCGGGCAGGTCGACCGAGCTGCTGAGGAGCGCGGCCGCGAGCCGGTTCTCGACCAGGGTCTCGCCCAGGTGGCTGACGACGATCGCCGGGGTGTCCTCGAGCCGGTCGAGCACCCGCAGGATCGCCGGGTCGACGTGGTCGGCGCGGTGCATCCGGGTCGGGGCGTTCTGCCCGGCCAGGTGGAACAGGTGGTCGCGCTCGTCGAGGCTGCAGCGCAGTGCCCGGGCGATCGCGGCGATCATCTGCTCGGACGGCTGCGGTCCGCGTTGCTGCTCGAGTCGCGTGTAGTAGTCGACGGACATGCCGGCGAGGGCAGCGACCTCTTCGCGGCGGAGCCCCGGGGTCCGGCGTCGTGGCCCCTGCCCGAGGCCGACGTCCTCAGGGCGCAGCAACTCACGGCGACGGCGGAGGAAGTCGGCGAGCGCGGCACGGTCCATGGGTCGATCATCGTCCGCTTCCGGCCCGGGTGCCAGGGATCGCCGATCCCCCGATGACCGCGCTCTGGTTGCGACCGTGTCCACGGAGCATCGTGGTGGTCATGGACATCACGAACTCCACCGTCTTCATCCCCGGCGCGACCTCGGGCATCGGTCTCGCGCTCGCCCAGCGCCTGCAGGCCGCCGGCAGCACCGTCGTCATCGGCGGCCGTCGCCAGGCCCTCCTCGACTCCCTCGCCGCCGAGCACGGCTTCGGCACCGTGCAGATCGACGTCGCCGACGCGTCGTCGATCGAGGCCGCTGCCGCCTCGGTGCTCGAGGCCCACTCGTCGCTCGATGCCCTCATCACCATGTCGGGGATCATGCGTGACGAGGACCTCCGCGACCCCGGGCACATCCACGACGCCGTCGAGCTCGTCCAAACGAACCTGGTCGGCACGATCCGGCTCATCGACGCGTTCCTGCCGCACCTGCTCGCCCAGCCCTCGGCCACCCTGATGACCGTCACGTCCGGTCTCGCGTTCGTCCCGCTCACCGCGTCGCCGACGTACAGCGCGACGAAGGCCGGTGTGCACGCCTACACGCAGGCCCTCCGTCAGCAGCTCGTCGGGTCCTCGCTCGAGGTGCTCGAGCTCGCCCCGCCGGCCGTCATGACCGACCTGATGGGCGGCGCCGACTTCGGTGGGATGCCGCTCGACGCGTTCGCCGACGAGGTCATGGCGCTCATCGAGTCCGGCGCTGCCCCGGAGATCCTGGTGCAGAACGTGCACCCGCTGCGCTTCGCCGAGCGGAACGGCAACCACCAGCAGATCCTCGAGATGATGGCGTCCCGCGAGCACTGACCCGGGCGACGGCCCACGTTCGCACGGTGCGAGGTTCCGTGTTCGGTGCGAGGCAGTTCGGCTCGCACGGAACACGGAACCTCGCACCAGGCGTGGTGCGCCTCGCACGGTGCGAGGGGCACGTTGCCCTGTCGCGGCGTCAGAGGGTGGCGAGGAGCTGCTGCAGTTCGGCCTTCGCGTCGGGCATCCGCTCGGGGCCGGCGAGCCGTTCCCGCTGCACCGAGATGCGGACGGTGTCCGGCTTCGGACCGTCCTCGGTGTTGAGCAGCACGGATTCGCGGTCGTCGAAGGTCCAGCGGGCCGAGGGGCGCCTGCCGCCGCGGCGCTCGGACTTCGGCGTGGATCCGAGTGCCGCCCCGAACACCGGGACGATCCGATCGAGCACGGCCTCTCGTTCACCCGGGACCTGCCGTGAGGCCGACACCGCGAAGGTGCCGTCCGCACGCTGACCGGGGATGCGGAGCCCGCGGGCCTGTTCGTACCCGATGGTGATGCCCTGTGCCCACCACGGCTCGACGCCCCGACCGATCAACCAGGACGCGATCGCCGCGTGCCCGATGGTGGCTCCGTCCGCTCGGTCGATCAGGGCATGCCAGTCGTCGGGCTTCTTGCCCGTCGCTGCAAGGACGCGGTCCGGCGCCATCCCCTGTGCATGCGAGCGAACCGTTCCGTCGGTCATGCCGTCATCGTAGGCTGCGGGACCCCGCCAGCGCCGCTCACTGTCGGGAGCCGGCCCGCAGGCGACGCGCCAGCTGCGCACCCTTCGCGTCGATGATCAGCGGGAGACGCTCCTTGTCCACGACGCCGAACGCAGGATCGACCGTCACGAAACCGTCCACCTTCGACGAGATGGCGGTGGCGACGTGCACGGCACCCGAGGCTGTCAGGCCGAACTCCTCGATCAGCCCTGGGACTCCATCGCTGACGTCATCGATCCCGACCCAGTGCAGTTGCGTCGACCGCAGCAGGTCTCGCCATGCGGCCACATGGCGACGTGCAGCCTGCAGTCCCTTGTGGCGGGCAGATTCGAAGAGCTCGAACTCGGTGAACGCGCTGTACAGGATCCGCGTGTCGGCCAGGTCGAGGTGATCCCAGAACGCTGACGCCCCGACGTGCTGCGGCTCCGCACGGTGCAGCACGCATTCGATGAAACTCGTCTCGACGAGCACGACATCCGGCCTGCTGGTACATCCGTCGAACTCCAGTACCCGATGCTCGTCGAACTCACCGGATCTGAGTCGCTCGAACACGATCAGCGTGCCTGGCGGATGCGCGCGATGGGTTCGGCTCGGCAGTCCGGATCGATCGACTCGATCGCACGCCGTCGGCGCTCGCGGCGTTCTTCGAACGTGCCTTCAGGTCGCGGCGTCCGAGCGAACAGCGCTTGCCGCTCGGCGTCGGTGAAGATCCTCGGCCCCGGCGGCCGACCAGGATCCGCGCTGAGCAGGGCGCGCCGACGACCCGCTGTGAGCTGTTCCTCGGTCGGGCCGCGGCGGATCGGTCGGCGTGGTTCGGTCGGCTGCATGGTGTCCCCTCGGTCGATGCGATCAACCGTAGGAGCATCGAATGGACTTCACGAAACATTCCGTATTTCGCTGGAGCCAGGCGCGAGGAGGACTACTCCGCAGCCGCCAGGACCGCCCGCCCGAGCCGCACGAAGTCGTCCACACCGATCGCCTCGCCCCGGGCGGTCGGGTCGATACCCGCCGCGGTCAGGACCTCGGACGCGTGCGCACTGCCGCCGAGCACCCCGGACAGGCTCTGCCGCAGCATCTTGCGTCGCTGCTGGAACGCCGCGTCCACCAGCGTGAACACCCGCGACCGCAGGAGCTCGTCCCCCGGCGGCTCGTGCCGGTCGAACGCCACCAGGACACTGTCGACGTTCGGCACCGGCCAGAACACCTGACGGCTGACCAAACCGGCGGTGCTCCACGAGCCGTACCAGGCGGCCTTGACGCTCGGCGACCCGTAGACCTTGCTGCCGGGGCCCGCGGCGAGCCGGTACCCGACCTCGGCCTGCACCATCACGAGCGACCGCTCGATCGACGGGAAGGTCGCGAGCAGGTGCAGCAGCACGGGCACGGAGATGTTGTAGGGCAGGTTCGCGACGAGGTGCGTCGGCTCGACGTCGAGGTCCGTGGCGGCGACGGTCATGGCGTCCTGCTGCACGACCGTCAGTCTGGCGTCCGGCTGCATCGACGACACCGTCGACGGGAGCTTGGCGGCCAGGCGCTTGTCGATCTCGACCGCGGTGACGGGCGCGCCGGTCTCGGTGAGCCCGAGCGTCAACGACCCGAGCCCCGGGCCGATCTCGAGCACCTGAGCCGCTGGAGTCACGCCGGCGACCGACACGATCCGTCGCACGGTGTTGGCGTCGTGCACGAAGTTCTGGCCGAGCTTCTTCGTCGGGGTCACGTCGAGTTCGGCCGCGAGCTCCCGGATCTCCGCCGGGCCGAGCAGGGCACCCACGACTACTCGTCCACCGTCACGGGCTCGGCGTCCCACGCGCCGTAGACGAGCTCGGTGTTCGAGGCGATCTGGGCCGCGAGCATCGAGGCGTCCGTGCCGAGCGTCTCCGCCATCGACCGCAGGGTGAGCGGGATGAGGTACGGCGCGTTCGGGCGTCCACGGAACGGGGTGGGCGTCAGGAACGGCGCGTCCGTCTCGATCATGATCAGGTGCCGCGGGGCCACGAGCAGCGCTTCACGCAGCAGTGCGGCGTTCTTGAACGTCACGGTGCCGGCGAACGACATGTACCAGCCGCGCTCGGCGCAGAGCCGGGCGAGGTCCGGGCCGCCGGAGAAGCAGTGGAACACGGTCCGCTCCGGGGCACCCACGCGGTCGAGGACCTCGACCACGGCGTCGTGCGCGTCGCGGTCGTGGATCGTCAGCGCGAGGTCGTGCTCCTTCGCGATGCGGATGTGCTCCTCGAACGAACGGACCTGGGCGTCGCGGCCGTCCTCGCCAGTGCGGAAGAAGTCGAGACCGGTCTCACCGATCGCCCGGACCCGCGGCAGCGCGGCGAGCCGTTCGATGCCGGCGAGGTGCTCGTCGAGCAGCCCCTGTTCCTGCAGCACGGGCGCTTCGTTCGGGTGCAGCGCGACGGCCGCCAGGACCCGGGGCTCCCGAGCGGCGATCGACGCGGACCACTCCGAGGTGGCGAGGTCCGTGCCGACCTGCACGACACCGCGCACGCCGACGCTCGAGGCACGGTCGAGGTGCTCGCGGTACTCGAGCGGACCGTCACCCCCGGCGCCGACACCGTCGGCGATCTCCATGTGGGTGTGGTTGTCGTACACCGGCACGACGAGCGCCTGCGGCAGCGGCGGGTACGTCAGGTCGCGCTTCGAGCCACCGGAGCCCCCGTCCCCGCGGGACCGGACGTGCGACTCGGCGTCGGTCACGCGGAGACCTGCTCGATCCGCGGGAACAGCCCGCTCTCGAGCGGCACCACGTGCGACGCTGCCTGCCACTCGAACGCGCGGTCGACCCGCTGCTCGGCGACGGACCCGCCGGCGCCGATCGAGGCCCAGAGCTTCTCGGTCGCCTTCGGCATGACCGGGGACAGCAGGACGGTGACGGTGCCGAGGCCGCGGAGCGCGGTGGTCAGGACCGTGCCGAGGCGCTCGCGGTTGGCGTCGTCCTTCGCCAGGGCCCACGGCGCCTGCTCGGTGATGTACCCGTTCAGGGCGTCGACGAGCTCCCACACGATGGCGATCGCCTCGTGCGGGGCGAAGGCCGCGATGGCGGCGTCGGCACGCTCGGTGACCGAGACGGCCAGGGCGTCGATCGCCTGGTCGGACTCGGTCAGCGCGCCGCGCTCCGGGACCTCGCCGTCGCAGTACTTCTGCAGCATGGCGACCAGGCGTGACGCCAGGTTGCCGTAGCCGTTCGCGAGCTCGGCCTGGTAGCGCGCCGAGATGTCTTCCCAGCTGAAGTTGCCGTCCTGCCCGAAGGTGATGGCACGCAGGAAGTAGTAGCGGAAGGCGTCGGACCCGAACGTGTCGGTGATCTCCGACGGCGCGATGCCGGTCAGCTTCGACTTGGACATCTTCTCGCCGCCGACGAGCAGCCAGCCGTGGCCGAAGACGCGCTCCGGCACCGGCAGCCCGGCGGCCATGAGCATCGCCGGCCAGATGACGGCGTGGAAGCGGGCGATGTCCTTGCCGACGATGTGCACGCTCGGCCAGAGGCGCCGGAACGCCTCGTCGTCGTCGGTGCCGTAGCCGAGCGCCGTGACGTAGTTGAGCAGGGCGTCGAACCACACGTACAGCACGTGGTCGCTGTCCCACGGGATCTTGATGCCCCAGTCGAAGCTGGAACGCGAGATCGACAGGTCGCGGAGCCCCTGCTTGACGAACGAGATGATCTCGTTGCGGACGCTCTCGGGCTGGATGAACAGCGGGTTCGACTCGTACAGGTCGAGCAGGCGCTGCTCGAAGTCGGACATGCGGAAGAAGTAGTTGCGCTCGGCCAGCACCTCGACCGGGATCGAGTGGATCGCGCAGACCTGCTGGCCCTCGTACGCACCGGTGCCGGCGACCAGGTCGCTCGGCTGCTTGTACTCCTCGCAGCCCACGCAGTAGAAGCCCTCGAACTCGCCGGCGTAGATGAAGCCGTCGTCGTAGAGCTTCTGCAGGAACGCCGTCACGCCGCGCTCGTGGCGTTCGTCGGTGGTGCGGATGAAGTCGTCGTTCGCGACGTCGACCGTGTCGAGCAGTGGCTTCCAGGCGTCGTTGACCAGCCGGTCGGCCCATTCCTTGGGCGACACGTCGTTCGCCGAGGCGGTGCGCAGGATCTTCTGCCCGTGCTCGTCGGTGCCGGTGAGCAGCCAGGTGTCGTCGCCGCGCTGCCGGTGCCAGCGCGCGAGGAAGTCCGCGGCGACCTCGGTGTAGGCGTGCCCGATGTGGGGCACGTCGTTCACGTAGAAGATCGGCGTGGTGATGCTGAACGAGGACCCGGCGGACATGCGGACCATCCTACGGGCGCACGGAACCCCGATGACGCGTGCGGCGGTGGACTGTGGAGAACCGGGTCCGGGAGGCCCGTGACGGGCCCGCCCCGCGCCTCCAGACCGGCGGACGCGAACGTGACGAGCCCCGCTCAGCGCGCCGCGAGCGCCCCTTCGTACAGGTCGCGCTTCGACAGCCCGGTCGCGTCCGCGACCGCCGCGGCGGCCTCCTTCATGCGCATGCCGGCGGCCACCCGCTCGAGCACCAGCCGCACGCCGTCGTCGATCGTGGCTTCTTCGGTGGCCTCTGCCGCGCCGGCGACGACGATGCAGATCTCGCCCCGCACACCCTCGGACGCCCACGTGACGAGTTCGTCCAGCGGCCCGCGACGGACCTCTTCGTACAGCTTCGTGAGCTCGCGGCAGACCGCGGCGCGGCGGTCGCCCCCGAACCCGACGGCCATGTCGGCCAGGGTCTCGGCCAGCCGGTGCGGCGACTCGAAGAACACCATCGTCCGCTGCTCCCCCGCCAGCGCCTGGAACGCCCGGCGGCGCTCGCCGGCCTTGCGGGTCGGGAACCCCTCGAACGTGAAGCGGTCGGTGGGCAGCCCGGACACGGCGAGCGCCATGAGCACGGCCGACGGCCCGGGCAGGGCGGTGACGGTGACGCCGGCGGCCGCGGCGGCCTCGACGAGCGGGAAGCCCGGGTCGCTGATCGCGGGCATGCCGGCGTCGGTGAGGACGACGACGTCCTCGTCGCGGGCGAGCTCGACGACCTCGGACGCCTTCGCCCGCTCGTTGTGCTCGTGCAGGGCGATGAGCCGCGGACGGTTCTCGATGCCCAGGGCGCGCATCAGGTGGATGGCGGTCCTGGTGTCCTCCGCCGCGACGACCGTGGCGTTGGAGAGGGTCTCGACGAGACGGCGCGAGGCGTCCCCGAGGTTGCCGATGGGCGTTGCTGCGAGGACGATCACGCACCCATTGTCCCCGCACCCCAGTCGCAGCGCGGACATACGGTCGATCCGTAGGATGCTCAGCGATGACCAGCGAGCTGACCGACAACCGCACGGCCGTGCCCGACGGGCCGGTCGGCTCACGCCTGGACGACTGGTGGGGGCGGGTGCTCTCCACGTCGCAGCGGGTCGCCGTGTGGCGGTGGACGGGTCCGCTCGCGGTGACGCTCCTCGCCGCCGTGCTGCGGCTGGTGAACCTCGGCACCCCCCACTCGCTCGTGTTCGACGAGACTTACTACGTCAAGGACGGCTGGTCGATCGTGCACCTCGGGTACGAGGGCACCTGGCCCGCGAACCCGAGCGGTGACACCGCCCCGACGACCGACGACCGGTTCGTGCGCGGTGAGACGGACATCTTCACGAGCGCCGCGGAGTTCATCGCGCACCCGCCGCTCGGCAAGTACCTCATCGGCCTCGGGATGCTGCTGTTCGGGGCGGACAACTCGTTCGGCTGGCGCTTCACGGTGGCCGTGCTCGGCATCGCGACGGTGTTCCTGACCGCGGTGATCGCCCGGTCGCTGTTCCGTTCGACGATGATCGGCACGCTCGCCGGCTTCCTGCTCGCGATCGACGGGCAGGCGATCGTGATGTCGCGGGTGACGCTCCTCGACGGCATCCTGACCTTCTTCGTCATCCTCGGGTTCGGGGCGCTGCTGCTCGACCGACGGCAGGGTCAACGGCGGCTCGACGAGTGGGTCGCCGCCCGCACCGCCGCCGGGCGGACCACCCTGTGGGGGCCGGTGTTCTGGTGGCGACCGTGGTTGTTCGCGATGGGCCTGGCCCTGGGGCTGGCAGCGGCGACGAAGTGGTCGGGGGTGTACTTCCTGGCGTTCTTCGCCGTGTACTCCGTGCTCAGCGACATGATGATGCGCCGCCGCGCCGGGGTCGAGTTCTGGTCGTCGAGCGCGCTGCTGCAGCAGGCACCGGTGTCGTTCCTGCTGACCGTGCCGATCGCCGCGGTGACCTACGTGGCATCGTGGACCGGCTGGTTCGTGTCGAAGGACGGATGGGACCGCAACTGGCTGTCCTCGGGCGGCGAACGCTGGACCGGGCTGCTCGCCTGGGTGCCGGACAGCCTGCAGAACTGGTGGCACTACCAGTCGGAGATCTACGCCTTCAACATCGGGCTGCACACCCCGCACTCGTACCAGGCGAACCCGCTGCTCTGGCTCGTGATGCAGCGCCCCACGTCGAT
Organism: Curtobacterium sp. MCLR17_039; assembly: GCF_003234745.1. Taxonomy (NCBI): domain Bacteria; kingdom Bacillati; phylum Actinomycetota; class Actinomycetes; order Micrococcales; family Microbacteriaceae; genus Curtobacterium; species Curtobacterium sp. MCLR17_039. The sequence goes on along the minus strand of NZ_QKTF01000025.1, from coordinate 3,064 downwards.
GTTCTACGTCGGCACGGACGCCGGACAGGACGGCTGCTGGGCGACCCGCTGCGGCGAGGCGATCACCGGCATCGCGAACCCGTTCATCTGGTACGCCTCGGTCATCGCGACGGTGGCGCTGCTCGTGCTCTGGATCCTGCGTCGGAAGTGGGAGTACGGCTTCGTCCTGCTCGGCGTCGCGGCGGGGTACCTGCCCTGGCTGATGTACGTCGACCGGACGGTGTTCCAGTTCTACACGATCGCGTTCGAGCCCTACATGGTGATGGCACTGGCCGCCGCGACCGGGTTGGTGCTCGGCAGGCGGAACGACGAACGGTCACGCCGGTCACGGGCGATCCTGTGGGTCGGCGTGTACCTGGGCGTCGTCGTGCTGGCCTCGGTCTACTGGTACCCGATGTGGACGGCGATGCAGGTGCCGTGGGACTTCGTCCGGTCGCACTACTGGGTCCCCAGCTGGCTGTAGCCGGTCCGGCAGGGCTGGCCGGTCTGACCGGGCTCGCCGCGCCCGTCGCGCTGGGCGCTCTGGTGGCGACCACCGCCGGACTGGAGGCGCGTGGCGACGCCGCCACGGGCCTCCAGTCCGGCGGTGGTCAGGACTGCGCGTGCAGCGCGCGCTCGATCGACTCGCGGTCCAGCGGGTCGCCGAGCATCGGCGCGGTGTCGTCCGAGCCCGGCAGGACGCCCTGGATCAGGAGTTCCGCGTAGCGGCGCCAGGCGTCCGGGTCGTGTTCGCGGGTGGCGTCGGCGACCGCACCGACCATCGCGGTGAGCATCGGCAGGTCCCGGTAGTCGAAGCCGGGGCGGACGACGCCGGCGGTCTCGGCACGGCCGATGATCGCGGCGACCTGGCGTTCGAGCCGGTCGCGCTCCTGCACGATGGACGGACGGGCCTTGCCGGCGCGGACGATGGCGTCGGCGAGGGCTCGGTCGCGTGCACGGAACGCGAAGACGCCCATCAGGTACACCCGGAGCGCCTCACGCGGGTCGGACACGTCGGCGGCGCGCGCTGCGGCGTCGTTCATGGCCTCGAACTTGGTGGCGAGCAGCGCCTCGATCAGGGAGTCCTTGTCGGCGAACCGTCGGTAGACGGTGCCGACCCCGACGCCGGCCTCGTGCGCGATGTCGTTCAACGTGACGGAGAGCCCGCGCTCGGCGAAGCACTTGCGCGCCGTCTGCAGGATCAGCTCACGGTTGCGCGCAGCGTCGGCGCGCAGCGGTCGCTCGAGGTCGGACACGGCGTCGGTGGTGCTCACGATCCGACCGTAGTTGCACTTTCTGGGAACAAGTGGATGCCCTCATTCCGTTTCGGTCTACACTGACCACAAACGGATGCCTCGCATCCGGTTTCGTCACCACCACATCTCGGGAGTGCCCGACGGCGCGCACCTCCACCCCACCCTCCAACCTTCTCGAAGGAGGCTGCCGTGACGGCAGAACACACCGTGCCGACCCCCACCGGGACAGCACCCACGACTCCGGGCACCACCCCCGCCAAGAGCAACCACCGCTGGATCGCCCTGGCGGTCATCGCCCTCGCACAGCTGATGGTCGTGCTCGACGCGACCATCGTGAACATCGCCCTGCCCTCTGCCCAGGCCGACCTGGACTTCGGCACCGACCAGCGGCAGTGGATCGTCACCGCGTACTCGCTGGCGTTCGGCTCGCTGCTGCTGCTCGGCGGTCGTCTCGGCGACCTGTTCGGCCGCAAGAACACCTTCATCATCGGGCTGGTCGGCTTCGCCGTCGCCTCGGTGCTCGGTGGCCTGGCCGACTCGTTCGGCCTGCTCGTCGCGGCCCGCGCGCTGCAGGGTGTCTTCGGCGCACTGCTCGCCCCGTCCGCACTCGGCATGCTGACCACCACGTTCCGCGACCCCAAGGAACGCGGTCGCGCGTTCGGCATCTTCGGGTCCATCGCCGGCTCGGGTGCGGCCATCGGCCTGCTGCTCGGCGGCGTGCTGACCGAGTACGCCTCGTGGCGCTGGTGCCTCTACGTCAACGTCGTCTTCGCCGTGCTCGGCGTGATCGGCGCCCTCGTCTTCATGGAGAAGCCGCCGAAGGTCGAGCGTCCGCGCATCGACGTCCTCGGGGTCATCACCATCACGCTCGGGCTCGTCGGCGTCGTCTACGGCTTCTCGAACGCCGAGACGAACGGCTGGGACTCCCCCGTCACGATCGCCATGCTCGCCGGCGGTGTCGTGCTGATCGCCGCGTTCGTGTTCATCGAGACCCGCGTCGCCCACCCGCTGCTGCCCCTGCGCGTCGTGCTCGACCGTGACCGCGGCGGCTCGTTCATCGCGATCGGTCTGGTCGCGATCGGCATGTTCGGCATCTTCCTGTTCCTCACCTACTACCTGGAGCAGACCCTCGGCTTCAGCTCGCTGCAGACCGGTCTCGCGTTCCTGCCGATGCCGCTGTCGATCATGATCTCGGCGACGCAGATCGGTGGCCGCCTGCTGCCGCGCGTCGGGCCGAAGGTGCTCATCTTCGCCGGTGGCCTGGTCGCCGCGACCGGGCTCCTCCTGCTGCTCCGCACCGACCTGGACAGCTCCTACGCGGGCACCGTCCTGCCGGCGCTGATCGTGATCGGCCTCGGCATGGGCACGATCTTCTCGTCCGCGATGAACACCGCCACGACCGGGGTCGCCCGGGCCGACGCCGGTGTGGCCTCGGCGACGGTGAACACCATGCAGCAGATCGGTGGCTCGATCGGCACGGCGCTGCTGTCGACGATCTTCGCCGACGTGGTGTCGAACAGCCTGTCCGGGCTGACCGCCGCCCCGACCAAGCTGCAGCAGGCCCAGGCCACGCTCGACGGGTACCACGTGGCGTTCGGCATCTCGGCCGGCGTACTCGTGCTCGTCGCCCTGGCCGGCGGACTGCTCATCAACCGGCAGTCGGTGCGGGTCGAGCGGCTCGCACGTGCCGGGTCCGCCACGACCGGGAGCATCCCCGCCGCGGCGCACTGACGCCGGCGGTTCGCTCCGCGTCTTCGGCCCGTTCCGGTTCTGCCGGGGCGGGCCGAAGACGCGGAGCGAACCGCCGGCGTCAGTGCGCCGCGGCGGGG
>NZ_QKTF01000024.1:0-26837 GCF_003234745.1 Curtobacterium sp. MCLR17_039 | reverse complement strand
ATCACCGTCCCCGAGGGCAAGGGGGCGGACCTCGAAGCCCGCTTCGTCGGTCGGAACCACGACGTGGAACAGCAGCCCGGGTTCGAGAGTTTCCAACTGCTCCGCCCCGTGAACGGCGAGAGCCGCTACTTCGTTGTCTCTACCTGGGCAGAAGAGGACGCCTACCAGGCGTGGCGGGCCGGGCAGGCCAGCGCGCACCACGGCGGCAGTAACCCGGTCGCCACCGGTGCCGAGCTGCTTGAGTTCGAGACCGTCGTCCTCTGACGCGAGGTGCGCTCGGAGCACCCGGGAGAAGCGCGGCACGCGGCGTGCTTCTCCCGGGGCCGGCCGCCTTCGCCGGCATCATCGCCGCCGGCGAAGGAGTCCACCGACACTCGCCAGTGCGAAGGGCTAGCCGAATGTCCGCGGGTCGTGCCAAGATGGTCCTGCGTTCATAGTGCGCGCCCACAGCCGGTCCTCTGGATCGGCTTTTTTCATGCCCGGTCGCTCCACTACTGTGGGATCGCTCGGCATGCGTCTGCCCGGAATCTCCCCTGTGTCGTATCCGCTCTGTACGCTGACGCTCAAGACAGCACGACGCTGTCTCCGGCCGGCCCTTTCGGGACCGGCATTTTTCATGCCCTGATCTGACTCAGGCATCCGTGGGAAGCGCTCAACGCTCCTGCCCGCCGCCGCACCTTGTTGCGTGTCGGCGCTCTCATGCCCCCACCCGAAGCCGGGTGGGTTCTGGCCGCATCTGGCCAACCCCGAAGGAGGCATCATGCCCATCACCGACATGGTGGACATGCTGATGGCCTCCGGTGGTACCGCTGCCCTGACTGGCGTCATCGCCGTCGTCGGTGGCGTGCTCAGTGTCGTCCTGTCTAAGCAGGTCGTCGCACTGATCCAGCACGTCATCGATGTCATCGACGACCGCACGCTGGCCAGGGATCCCGAGCGCGCTCGCATCGTCGCAGAACTGCGTCGAGCACGCCGCGGACAGAAGTAACCGCCGGTTCAAAAAGCCGTCCCTCATTCGGTCAGGAGAGCTCTGTCTGCTGTACGTATCAAAAACCTCCGTTTGTGGCACATCTCTCGTTTTGACTTGCGGAGAGTGTGAGCAGCCTCGCTCTGTGTCGTCGTTTTCGCTGCGATCGGTGTCGGGTCAGGTGGTGCCGATGACGAGGGTGCTGCGGGCGGCCTCGACGACGTCGTTGGTGATGACGTCGAGCTCGTTGATCTTCAGGACGCGTTGGATCTGAGGGAGGAGGCGCTCAAGGAGCCGGAAGTTGCCGCGGGTGATGCGTTCGACGGCGGCGATGGCTTGCGCGTCGGTGAAGTCGTCGGGGTCGAGCGTCTTGCCGAGCTTGCGCCATTGACGTTCGAGGACGAAGAGCAGCTCGTCGTGGCCGAGCGGACGGTACTGGTGGGCGAAACCGAGGCGGCTGTAGAGCTGCGGGTAGTGGCTGAACTGCTTCTCGATGCCGGGCATGCCGATGAGGATCATCGCTATGCCGGTGCGGTCGTACTGGTCGCGGAGCCACTCGATCGCGTTGCCGGTGAGGCGTTCGGACTCGTCGATGATGATCAGCTCGAGCAGGGACGGGTTGGGGCCGTGTGCGTGGTCGAAGTGGCGACCCTGGAGCAGGAGGTGTTCCTCGATGCAGCGTTCGGTGCGGAGCATGTCGTGCCGGAGGTCGTCCTGCAGGGCGCGCATCGTGGCGGAGACCTCGGGCGTGTAGAAGACGGTGCGGGCTCGGTGGGCGGCGGCGTAGATCTTCGTGTCGTCTTCGCTGCGTGCGGCCCATCTGGCGATGAACGGGCCGATGCTGTCCCAGTGGGCGTAGCGGCGTGCGGAGAGGGTCTTGCCGACGCCAGCGGGGCCGAAGCAGACGCCGATGGTGTTCTGCTTCCGGACGGCGTCGGCGAACTCCGCGAACCGACGGTGTTCCTTCGTGATGATGAACTGGCTCGTCATGACCGGTCCTCCTCGTAGGTCATCAGTCGCGGTTGATCCGGTGCCGGTGCGGGTGCTGGTGGGGTGTGATCATCGGGTGTGGGGCGGACGATCGCGATGCGTTCGCGGATCTGCCCGCGCAGGGCTCTTCGTTGCGCGTTCCGGGCGGCCTGGATCTGCTTGAGACTGATGGTCTCGGTCTGATGCGCGGTACTGATCGCGGTGCACAGGAACGCGTCGCGGTGAAAGACACGGATCTCGGTGACGTCGCGGGGGTCGTACCGGACGCTGACGGTGCTGCCCACGAAGGGTGCGAGAGTGGTTGCGGTGTAGCGGAGCCCTTCGAAGTGGATGCCGTCTCGTTGCACGACACGCGTGGTCGGGACGGTGAGCAGGAACCCGTCGAGCTGCTCGAGGGAGTCCGGCATTCGTGGCAGCCACCCGTCTGCGATCCACGCTTCCAGTGGGCTCTTCCGGAGCTCGCGGTGGATGCGGGCGTTGTAGCGGCGGATGAACGTGTTGATGGCACTGTCGACACCGGCGAGATCCAGCGCCGGCGTCGGCGCCGGCGCCGAGGATCCGGGTGCGAGGTGGCCGGGGAGCGTTGGGAGCAGCTCGGTGTTGATGGTGCCGAAGAACCGCTCGATCTTCCCGCGGCCCTGGGGGCGAGCGACCTGCGAGTGGATGATGCGGAGGTGCAGCACGGCGGCGGTGTCGCCGATTCGGTGGCTGGTGAAGTCGGACCCGTGGTCTGTGTAGAGCACGTCTGGGATCCCGCAGACGGGCCAGTCCGGTTCCGGCTTGTGCCAGATCGCTTGCCGGAGCGCGAGCGCGGTGTTCGCGGCGGATGGGGCGCCGAGGAACACCATGTACCCGCAGACCGCGCGGGAGTAGTCGTCGAGGATCACCGTCAACCACGGCCGTTCGGGCTTGCCGTCGGGTCCGACGATGAGCAGATCGAGCATCGTGTGGTCCGCCTGCCAGATCGCGTTGGGGCGATCCGCACGACGTCGGAGCAGCAGTTCGTGCTTGTCCCGATATGACGCGGGCCCCTCAAGCGCGAGCGTCACCATCCCGGGATCAAGCCCGTTCACGATCGACCGCACAACGGAGTACGACGGCGCTGAGAGACCTCGTTTGGTGCAGTAATTGTCGACCTGGCGGTGAATCGTGGCGATCGAAGGTCGTGGCTTGGTGAGTGCGAGCCCCTCAATCAGGCGCACCAGTTCCGGTGCCGTCCGTCGGGCGCCGTGATCGGTGCGGGTGCCGTCGGCGAGAGCCGGGTATCCGCCGGTTCGGTAGCGGGCCAACCAGCGTTGCAGGGTGCGCTCAGCGACGCCCGTGGTGCGGGCCAGGGTGGCGAGCGGGATGGCGTCCTCGACGTGCAGTCGAAGGATGCCCCACCGCTCGCTCGCGTCCATAGCCAGCTACATCGTTGGGGAAGGCTTGGTTCGTCGCGCCGCGACGGGCTCGGCGTGCTTCGCGAGTGCACGGTAGATGGTGGTGCGGCTAACGCCGAGCACGTCGCCGATCTGCGCGACGGTCATGTCCTGCTGTTCGTAGAGCCGGCGTGCGGTGCGCACCTGGTCTGCGGAGAGCCGAGATGGCCGGCCGCCGGTGCGGCCGCGGGCTCGCGCGGCGGCGAGGCCGGCGTTGGTGCGTTCCTTGATGAGGTCCCGTTCGAACTCCGCCAACGCGGCGAAGACGTGGAACACGAGCCGGCCGCCGGGCGAGGTGGTGTCGATGGTCTCCTGCAGGGACCGGAACCCGATGCCGCGCTCGGCGAGAGCGTGCAGCTGATCGATGAGGTGCCGGATGGACCGGCCGAGCCGGTCGAGTCGCCAGACGACGAGAGTGTCGCCGGGGCGGAGCTGGTCGAGGAGCTTGTCGAGCTCGGGCCGGTGTTGGAGCGACCCGGACATGGTGTCGACGAACACGCGGTAGCAGCCAGCGGCGTTGAGCGCGTCGATCTGCAGCGACGCGTCCTGGTCTGTGGTGGACACGCGCGCATACCCGAGAAGGTGACCCATGAAGAGAACGTAGCGAAACTCGACCAGGAGGGGTAGTGGCGGCACGTAGATTCTGGGACTGGGTTCCGCTACAAGACACGGCGCCTCGCACCCGGACTGAGCGCCGGTACGGATAGTTGTAGCGGAATCGTTCGTATTTGTTACGTCTGCCGCGCTCGCGCGGCGAGCCGGAGTGCTTGCACGGAACGGAGGTGTTGTTCCGATCGGTGGCGGCCGTTGGCGGGAGACGGATGTGGTGCTGCGATGACCGGAAGGAGTCGGGGGTGCTCGTCCAGGGTGAAGTGTCGCATGACGCCGTCGAGGGCAACGGCCCCGTACGTGACGATCGCAGTGAGAGCGGGGAGGGCCGCGAGCAGTGTGGCGAGGGCATGCCGCCCCTCGTCGATGTCCTCGAGTCGCACGCGGTCGGGCAGTTCCCATGGGACAAGGTTCCAGCGGACGTACTCGCCGCGTGCGAGTCCGGACTCGATACGGGCTGCTCGGAACGCGGCCGCGGTCGGGCCCGGGTTGTCCTCGCTGCAGATCGCTGCGTGCGCTGCGGCGATGGTCTGGGGGCCAGGCGACTGCATCAGGACCAGGACACGGCTGAATCTGCCGCCGGATCGTGGGTCGAAGCTCGGGACGAACCGTCGGCTGCCGTCGGGCGCGGTCCGCCACGTCTCCGCGAGACCGTTCAGCGATCGAACGTCAGCGAGTTCCTCGGGGGTACTCATGCCGGCTGTGGCGGTGCCAGCAGGGTGCCACGGATGACGGATCCGTGAAAGGTGCGAAGGGCAACGGTGATCCATGCGGCGACGAGGCCGGCGTAGTAGATGACGGCGAGGACGGCAACGACGGTCAGGCCTGAGTGCAGGGCGAGCCCGTTGACTCCGGTGACGCAGGTGCCGACGGGGAACGTGAACGACCACCAGGTCAGGCTGAACGGCAGGTGTTCGCGGGCGGTCCGGACGGTGACGGCGAGGGCGATGGCGGTCCACAGCAGCGCGAAGCCGAGCATCGCGAACCCGTACACCAGCGCCACGACCAGGAGCGCGTGAGCGGTGGAGGCATCGACGACGGTGGGTGCGTTCGATGCGAGGAGGTTCACCGCCGTGATCGACTGTCCGACGGGTCCGAGCACGATCCACAGGGTCGGGACCATGCCGGCGGCACCGACCTTGTGGTGCGCGAGACGGTTCCAGATCAGCGTGATCACGACCAGCGACGTGATGAGGCTGAGGCCGAAGAAGCCGTAGCAGGACCACAGCAGCGTCTCCCGCGCCTGTCCGGCGGGAGCGTACGGCAGCAGCAGGGCGCCGGTGGAAGCGGACACCATCGGCGGGACGATCGGCATCAGCCAACCGCCGAACGCGGAGTCGGGCGTGTTCTCGTGGCGGGTGAACGCCAGGTACGGCACCAGGACTGCCGTGAGCAGTCCTCCGATGGTGCCGATGGTCCACAGGACCCAGTCGATGGTGACGGCGGCGGGCAGGCCGACCCAGTCCTTGCCGAGCAGGAGTGTCCCGGCGCCGACGGTGAGGAACGCCATCGGTGGTGCGCCGTAGAAGTGGGAGATGACCGGGTTGAGGTGGTGCCTGGCTGCGGTGCTCCGGTAGCGGATCCAGTGCAGCACCGTCGCGATCGTGAGGGCGACGAGGAGCACCGCGGCGATCGCCCACACGACCGTCGCCGCGATGCGCAGGCCGGGGAACTGCAGTGGGAGTGACGCAGCTGCGACAGCGACGATCCCCGTGCCCATGATCGACGCGAACCAGTTCGGTGTGAGATTCGACACGATCAGGCCTGGCCGCTCCAGGTCACGGAACAACGCCGTCTGCGGCCGTTGGGGCAGCTGGCTACCGTTCGCGGGTGCAGGGTCCGTGCGGAGCGTTGTCATGGGCCAAGCCTGCGCGAATCCTGCCTCTGGCGGTACCGGGAACCTCTTGGCAGGGCACAATCGTTGGTTGTGGCACTACGGCGACTCACGGACCGAACGCTCGACCTCGACACACTCGACGTGCTCGCATGCGTCGCCGAGACCGGCTCCCTCTCCGCTGCCGCTGGAGCGCTCGGCGTCACGCAACAGGCAGTGTCTGCTCGGATCCGGGTCGCCGAGCGCATGGTCGGTCATTCGTTGGTGCACCGCTCGACCACGGGGTCGGTGCTGACCGAGACCGGCAGGCTCGTCGTCGGGCTGGCCGGACCGGTCCTCGACGCGTCTCGCCACCTCGAAGCAGGAGTGGCTGCGCTGCGGACTCCGACGGGTTCGCTCGTCGTCGCAGCGTCACAGACGATCGCGGAGCTGCTGCTGCCGGGCTGGCTTCTCGAATTCCGACGCCGTGAACCAGACGTGCGGGTGCGTCTGATCGCGGGCAACTCCGCCGCGGTGACGGACCTCGTGCAGTCGGGTGGCGCGAACCTCGGGTTCACGGAAACCCCGGTGACGGCGGCCGGTGTGTCCGCGCAGGTGATCGCGAACGATGAGCTCGCGGTTGTCGTCGCGCGGGACCATCCCTGGGCCGGATCGACCGGGATCACCGCGGAGGTCCTGGCGACGACGGCTCTGCTCATGCGGGAAGAAGGCTCCGGGACTCGCGCGACCCTCGCCGCATGGGTCAGGGAGGCCGGTTTGAGCATGTCGGTTCCGGCCGCGGTGCTGGAGACCACGAGCATCATCCGGGCGAACGCACAGGCAGGAATTGCACCGGCGGTGATGAGCCTTCGCACGGTCGCCGCGGACATCAACGACGGGTCGCTGGTGCGAGTCCCGCTCTCTGGGCCGCCACTTGCCCGGCCGTTGCGGGCGATCTGGTCGGGAGAGCCCCAGCCAGCTGCTTCTGCTTTCCTGCGCGTCGCCCACGAGGTGGCCGGTCGGGGTCAGCGCAGCCCGTAGGGCAGCTCCGGATTGTTCTCCGCGATCTCGGTGAGCCGGTTGTACTTCGCGACGCGTTCTCCGCGGGCGGGGGCGCCGGACTTGATCTGCCCGGTTCCGGTGCCGACGACGAGGTCCGCGATGAACGTGTCGGTGGTCTCGCCGGACCGGTGCGACACCATGCTCCGCATCCCGAGCGAGCGTGCGACGCCGATCGCGCCGAAGGTCTGGGAGACGGTACCGATCTGGTTCGGCTTGATGAGCGCTGCGTTCGAGAGCCCGTCCTTCCCGCCGTCGCGGATGCGCTGCGGATCGGTGACGTAGAGATCATCGCCGACGATCTGGAGCATGTCGCCGAGCGCGAACGACATCGCCTTCCAGCCGCCGTGGTCGTCTTCGGAGAAGCCGTCTTCGATGCTCCGGATCGGATACCGGCTGATGAGGTCGCGGTAGTAGTCGACCATGCCTGCGCGGTCGAGCCGGCGGTCCACGACCCGGTAGCTACCGTCACCGAGCGCGAACTCGTTCGCCGCCGGGTCGAGTGCGATCGCGACGGTGTCGACGCCGGGCTCGTAGCCAGCGGCACTGATCGCGGCGACGAGGAGGTCGAGGGCTTCCTCGGGCGCGGCGATCGATGGGGCGAAGCCGCCTTCGTCCCCGAGACCGAGACTGCCGAACCGTTCCCGGACCAGTGCCGCCAGTGCGTGGTAGACGTCCGACCCGATCCGAACCGCGTCGGTCATGGTCTCGGCGTTCACCGGGGCGATCATGAACTCCTGGAAGTCGAGCGCGTTCGCTGCGTGCGCTCCGCCGTTGAGCACGTTGAAGTGCGGGACGGGCAGGCGGGGCGTGCTGCCGGTGACGTCTGCGATCCAACGCCAGAGCGGCAGCTCCGCTGCGGCGGCGAGAGCGCGTGCCATCGCGATCGAGGTCGCGACGACACTGTTCGCGCCGAGCCGGCGGTAGTTCGGGGTGCCGTCGAGGGCAGCGAGGGCGGCGTCGGCCTGCCCGATCGAGGTCCACGACTGGCCGGTGATCATCGGTGCGACGTCCGTCGTGATGAGGTGCAGTGCCTGGCTCACGTCGCGGCCGCCGTAGCTGCTGCCGCCGTCGCGAAGCTCGACAGCCTCATGCGCGCCAGTGGATGCGCCTGCGGGGGCGTCACCGGTGACGACGGTGCCGTCCTCGAGCTCGAGACGCACCTGGATCGTTGGGTAGCCGCGGGAGTCGAGGATTCGGGAGCCGTGCAGGCTGCTGATGGTGACGGGGCGGCTGGTGTGGGTCACGTACTCGCCCTGATGGTGGGTGGTGTGGTGGACGTTGCTGATGTAGTCGTTCATGGCGGTTGTCGCCTTTCGGGTTGGTCGTGCGGGTGTGGGCCGCGGGGAGGCGGAGGGACGACCTCCTGGCGATCACTGGGCGCCAGTTGCCTCCCCGCGGCGGTTCAGGGCGCGCACTGGATGGTGCGCGGGTGCCGGTCAGGGGTGCGGGGTGAACCGTTCCTGTGCGGCGCGGATGATGGCTTCGGCGTCGACACGGTTCGCCCACCCGTTGGTGGTGACGTGCTTGCCGTGCTCGATCTCCTTGTAGTGGGCGAAGAAGTGCTCGATCTCCGCCAGGACCGGCTCGGCGACGTCGGAGATGTCCTGGACGTGGTCGAAGCGGATGTCTCCGGCGGGGACGGTGAGGATCTTGTCATCGCCGCCGTTCTCGTCGACCATGCGGAGCATTCCGACCGGGCGGACGTCGATGACGACGCCGGGGAACGTGGGCCGGGGCAGCAGCACGAGCGCGTCGAGGGGGTCGCCGTCGTCGCCGAGAGTGTCGTCGATCGAGCCGTAGTCCTGCGGGAACACCATGCTGGTGAACACCGCCCGGTCCAGGCGGATCTGTCCGGTGGCGTGGTCGACCTCGTACTTGTTGCCGCTGCCGCGGGGGATCTCGATCGTGATGTCGAAGTGCATGAGCTGTTCGTCTCCCAGTCGGATGGTCAAGTGAGGGTGCCGAGGGTGACGCCTCCGGCGGCTGCGGCGACGGAGACGACGAGCATCCCGAGCCCGTTCAGGGCAGCCGCGGTGGTGCGGCCGGTGCGTGCGAGGTGGACGGTCTCGAAGCTGGCGGTGCTGAACGTGGTGTAGCCACCCATGAGCCCTGTTCCGAGCACCGCGACGGGGGTGGCGCCGAGGTGACCGGCGGCGCCGGTGATCAAGCCCAGCAGGAACGAGCCGGTGATGTTGATCGTCAGTGTCCCGACCGGGAGCCGGAACTGCCGACCCCGGTTGATTGCACCGTCCAGGAAGAACCGTGCGGCCGCGCCGACACCGCCAGCGACCGCGACGCTGAGGAAGGCGAGGGCGCTCATGATGTGGCTCCGTTCGGTCGGACCAAGCCCGCGATCGCGAGGCCGCTACCGGTGGCGATCGCGCCGGCGAGGACCGTCAGGAGCGCGTACCCGGTGCCGGCCAACCCGCGGCCGTCGAGGAATAACACCGCGGTGCTGGTCGCGAGGGTGCTGTAGGTGGTGAACCCGCCGAGGACACCGGTTCCCAGAAGCAGGCGCAGTGTCCGGCGGCGACCCTCGTCAGGTCCGCGATGCGCGAGGTGTTCCAGCAGCACACCGAGCAGGAGCGCGCCGGCGATGTTGATCCAGAAGATCGCCCAGGACACCTCCTGCTGAGCGGGGAACGCGGTGCTGAGTCCGTCGCGTGCGGCGGTACCGATGGCGCCGCCGAGTGCGACGACACCGAGGTACCGCCACCGCAGATGCACTGGCCGGTCGATACGTTCCGGGTCGTTGGCGTCGATGTCTGGGTCGGGCGGGAGCTGCCCATCGGGCAGGTGCGTGTCCGTTCGGGAGGTCATGTTCCACCTTCCGCAGCGACCGCTGCCGCTGCTGCTCGTGCTGCCGGATGCAGGTACTCCCCACCCCGCGGACAGAACCCACCGTCGCCGTCGAACCGGTAGATCAGGGGTTCGCCCGTGGGGAGGTTCAGGTCCGCGAGCTCACCGTCAGTTAGGCCGTCCATGCAGGCACACAGTGCCCGCAGTGAGTTGCCGTGCGCGACGACGAGCACTGTCTGCCCGTCGCGGAGTGCCGGGGTGATGCTGTGCGACAGGACGGGTTGGACCCGGCGGATGACGTCGGAGAGTGTTTCGGTTCGACGAAGTGCCGCCCACGGCAGTCCACAAAGCGCCGGCGTCCGCCGGAGCGCCAGCCACGCGCGGATCGACATGCGTGGTGGCCGTCCCGTGCGGGTCCGACGAACAGCGAAGAACTGCTCCGCCCCCAACGCCGCTTGCGCATTCTGCTTGGACATGCCGGTGAGGGCGCCGTAGTTCCGCTCGTTCAACCGCCACGTCGACTCGATCGGCGCATCACGTCCGAGGACGTCGGTGACGAGCTCCGCCGTGTGGAGCGCCCGCTCGAGCGTCGACGTGAGCACGAGGTCCGGTCGGATGCCGGCATGCAGAAGTAGCAACCCAGCCCGATTCGCTTCGGCGCTGCCCTGTTCGGTCAGCGCGACGTCTCGCAAGCCGGTGAAGGTACCGGCAGCGTTCGCAGTGCTCTGTCCGTGGCGGAGCAGAACAAGCTGGCCGGTCACGGGGTGTCCCACGGCAGTGGGGCATCGAACCCGACCGGATCAACGGGCACTACGAGCACTGAACGGTGCTGCTGATGGGTCAGCCGTACCGCGACCGACCCCGTGAAGAACTCCGCGATTCGACCCGCTCCCGTCCTGGCCCCGACGACCAGCATCGCCGCGTCGCGGTCTTCGGCCACCTGCGACAGTGCCCGGCTCGGATCCCCGACACCCGGGACGAACGTGACGTCGACGCCGTAGGTCGTTGCGGCAGCACGTACTGCCGCCTTGTCACTGTCCGACAAGCCCTGCGGTGTCGTGTCAGCGGTGTCAGGGTCGATCGGTTCCACCATCACCGACCCGTCCGAGCGCGTACCGGCATCGAAGAGCGATGCATCCACGCTGACGCACACCAGCGTCGTACCGAAGCGCCGCGCGATAGACGACGCAACCTCGATGACCCCCGGAGCGAGGCCGGGCAGGACGCCGACGACGACCGGTCCGGAACCGATTGGTGCTGTCATGACACTCCCTACCTCAGGCGCGCAGAAGCGCGACCAGCTGAGATAGGGACTGTTGTCGACAACTGTCGAGGTTGGGTCCGGCAAGCCCCACTACCGGGTCCGAAGACACCACCATTATGCACCCGAACCCCAAGTCACGCGGGCCGTCTCGCGCACCCGCGACGTCCCGACACCGAAGGAAGCGATTCCGACGACACGGAGCGAAGCTGCCCACATCGACGCGCACGACGTCGACGCGTACCGGGGGCTGCAGGACGCGGTCGCGGCGCTCATCGCCGGGTTCGACAACCCGCTCTACACGGGGACAGAGGCCGCGGTGCGAGGGCGGGTGAAGTTCCATGCCCCTGCCCTGGACGCGAACATCGACTGGGACGCCGCGGTCGCAACAGCTGGCGCCCTCGCGAAGATCTGACCGCCGACGTTCGGCAGCGGGCGAGACGCATCGCGGACTGTTGCCACTGTGGATGAGAAGAATATCGCGACCGCGCCTGACCGGGGGCGGGACGGGTGTCGGTCCGTGAGTGCCGGCGATGGGGCTCCTAGCTGTTTGTGCAGGTCGGTGATCGGCGGGTCAAATGAAGTTGATGGGTATTCGTGCGACCGCAGATGGTGCGGTTGAAGACGTCATCGTGAACCCACGTGAGTCGACGATCAGCCCGAGGACGCGCTGCACGCACCTTGTGTCGAGGACTATCTCGTCGATCGGCTCCGGGACCTGGGGGCTCTCGGCTGTATGTATTAACCACGCGCAGCGCCGGCTGGGTTATCAGCGCCGACTCGGAGCAGCTGGTGACGATGCGCCACGGCTGAGCGGGGTGAGGTGGAGGCGCGCGGATTGTTGGAGCGGCACGATGTCAACAAACTCGCCTTCCACCACCTCGAGGGCGGGAAGGTCCCGTTCGGCCGTCGGGCGCAGAAGCTCCGACCATCGATCTCCGCTTAACGGCCGAGCTAATGGCGGCGGCGAAGCGCCCCACGCGCGTGCACGTAGCGCTCGTACTGCGAGCCGCGGTATCGCTCGTGCTGGCCGATTGCGGTGTAACTGAAGCCGAGCGTGTCGGCCACGAGTGGCGCGGGCATCGCAGCGACGAGATCGTCGAGTGCGCCGTTCTTTGCGGCAAGCACGTTGACCCCCAGCCCTGTGACTACGGCGTGCAGGTGGTTCTGCGTCATGTGCGAGCCGGCTCGCGTCCCGGGGAAGAGGAATGGATTGCCGGTGATGTTCCCGGTGCGGTCTCTACTTCGGGAGGCGAGATGGTCTCGAACCAGACCGGCGAAGGGCTCTGGGATCGGCGCCGCATCCGCGGCAACTACGAGAACGAGCCTCCCGTCGGGTTGCGTCTGGATGACTTCCTTCGGAAATTCGACGATACGGGCGATTGGCTGACCGAATACGAGCAGCAGCAGCATCGCGACACGGTCTGCAGTGCGGATCGCGTCGTCCTGCAGGAAACGCCTGATTGCGTCCAGGCGATCGTCTTGAGTCATCCGGCGGGTGGCGCGGACGGCGCGGCGGGGTACGTCCAAGGGTGCGGTAGCTCGCGATCGCGCAGTGAACTGCAGGAACGAACGGATCGTGTAGCGGGTGGTGTTACCCGTCACGAGCCAGACGTCAATGTCCGACTGCCTGCAGTCGGCGAGCGTGGTCGAGCGTTCGGCGAGCCAGTTGGCGAAGTCGACGGCAACCGTGATCTCTTGCTTCGCGTTATGGACGCCTCGATGACTGTCAGTGCGGGTGCTCTGCGTCCGAAGCCGCCGGAGGTGGTGCCAGCTCGCGAACCGCTCAACCGTGTCGCGGGCCGATTCATCCACCACGAGCGCGGCCTTCTCGCGGATCCACATCTCGAATTGCGCGAGAGGTTCGTCGCGACGGGGGAGTGCGTCGACATCGACGAGCAGTGCTCGTAGGTGTCGGACGGTCGCGTCCTGGGCGAGCGCATCGAGCGCATCGTGACCGATGGACACTGTGCCGGCGCCCAGCGCTTCGAGCAGTGCACGGGGCTTCTTTAGGCGCAACCACTGGTAGATGCTCGCCGGCCGATCCGCGCCGAGTAGGCGTTCACGGAGCCGAACTAGCCGCGGGTCGGCGTCGGGGGCATCGAGACGAAGGTAGGCGTTCAGGTCGGAGCGATTCACGCAGGTCTCGCACTGGCCGGCGCGTTTCAACGCGCCTTCCTGCCCGCAGACCGTGCATCGAAACGACGTCCGAATCTCGGCGCAATCCGCACAGATCGGAGCGCCCTGCGAGTTCAAGCCGGGAAGCAGCCGATCCACTCCGCACGCGGGGCAGAGGCCGTGGGTGTGAGTGGCAGTGTCGAAGCAGCGGCCGCAGATGCGGCCCTCGGGGAAGCTGTACTTGACCCGTGGCACCATCTCGCGGCAGCGAGGGCAGAGCACGACTCCGGGCCCGGGCGGTCGACCGCGTCCTCGACGTGGATTTTTCTCAGTCATCGGGGGTCACTCGCGCGCGCCGTGGTCGGACTTTGTCGCTGGCGGGATCCTGCCGGGGTCTGGCGTTGACAACCTTCGCGAGGGCCGCATCCTCCGCAGTGACCGTGATCAGCTCAGCGGGGGAGCAGTGGAAGACATCGCAGATTGCGGCGAGGACCGGCAGCGAGATTCGCTCCGGGCGCTGCTTGACGAGCCGCCAGATCTGGGCCGAGGACAGGTTGATTCCGCGTTCGGCTAGATGGGGGGCGAGGTCGGTGGAGTTGTGCATCTTGTTCCGCGCCATCAACTCGGCCAGGTGCCAGGTGTAGTCAGTGTCGCGTTTCATGAGCTTCCCGCCGTCGGATGAAGGGCATCCTCAATCATGCCGTCCAACACGGCGCGCAGCGTCGACGTTCGGTAGTCGCTCGAGACGTCGGTGTAGATCGCCGTGGTGGAAGCGTATTCGTGTCCCACCTGTTGCTGCACGAACAAGGCGTCGAATCCGTCCTCGATGAGATGGCTCACGTACGAGCGGCGGAGCGAGTGGAACGTGAGTTCGCCTCCTAGACCGAGCTCGGAGCGGTAGCGTCGGAAGCGCGCCTGCAGCGTCGCCCCGGACACCAGGCTCCGGCGTTCGGTCGGGAACAGGTCGAGGGACTCGCCCCGATAGTGGACGCTCCGCTCGACCCAGTCCGCCAGGACCTCGGAGCCCCATGGACGTACGGCGAGCACGTTGCGCTGTTTGTACCCGGAGCCCTTCATCGCCTTGCCAAACCGGACGTTGAGATGCCCGTACTTGTTGAACTCCGGCGCGTGCGGATTCCGGGTAAAGTCAACGACCTGGAGGTGGCGTACCTCGTTCAGGCGAAGACCGAACAGGTACGCGGTTTTCAACACCGTCGCGTCCCGGAAAGCTGCTATCCAGCCCTTGCGTCCGAGACGCGCGATCCGCTCCGTTTCGTCATCGGCGAAGTCGAAGAGCGCCTGCAGCTCGCCTCGTGTGAACGCACGTCTGGTGCCGCCATGCTCAACATCCTGCACGTGGCGCGCGGCATTCCAGTCGGTGAGCACGCGAACAGGATGCGTCCCGAAAAGTTCCAAGCACCGGTCGATCCACCCGTAAGCGGGATCGCAGACGTAGTCACAGAACAGCTTCAAGGAGTTCTGGTAGCCGCGGATCGTGGACTGCACGTTGTGGTGAACCGACCGACGGTCTGCGAAGAACTCGTCCACCGACGCGATCGTCCAGTCCCAGGGGTAGCTGCCCGCATGGTCCACGAACAGCCTGATCAACGACTCGCGCTGATCGGCTGTTGTGAGCGAAAGGTTCCGAGACAGCTGTTGGTTTCGCCATCCGACGAGCATCTCTTCGAACGTCTGCGCGTCGGGACGCAGCATGGGCACCCGATGGGCGTCAATCACGAACAGCCCGCGGTCGTCGACAGCCATCTCGTTCCTTTCATCGGATGCGAGAATCATGCGTCTTCCGAACGATCCGCGCAAGCAGTTGGATCAGGTCGGCATGTTGGACCCGGGGGCCGCGAGTCACAGACCGGACTTTGTTACCGTCAAGGGGCAACGGACGCTCGTATACGAGCAAAAGCCGCAGGGTAGCCACGCTCTCATCCCGCCGGTAGCACGTCTTTCATCTGGTTGAATATTAACGGGTTGAGTTGACATAATATGCATTATCGGCGCCTGGAAAAGTCCGGCGTGATCGCTTCGTGAGCAGAAGAGGTCGAGTCCGTACTCCGGACTCGACCTCTTCTGCTCACCGGGTGACGACGGCGTCAGTCGGCGGGCTTCGTCGGGACGTCGTCGGCGTCGATCTCGAGCGCTGCCGGTTCGCCGCCCTGTTCCTCCAGGGTGTCCTGGTCGGTGTCGGGCTGCTCCGGCGGCTCGCTCTGGGTGGTCTCTTCGGCTGGGTCAGGCTGGCTGTAGCTCATGCGCCGGACGGTACGCCCGGGTTCCTGAACAGCTGCAAGCTCGACGCCGGAGACACCTGGTGAGCAGCAATGGTCAAGTCCATCCGCAGGACTCGACCATTGCTGCTCACGATGCAGGCCCGCCAGGCGGGCTCTGGCTCACGCCTGTGTCAGGAAGGCCGCGGTGACGATGTAGCCGATGATCCCGACGACGATCGCGACGATCGACAGGATGATGCCCGCGAGGATCATCCCCCGGCTGCCACCGCGCTTCCGCGCGAGGATGCCGAGCACCAGACCGACGATGCCCGCGACCACACCGATGATGGCGAGGAAGATGCCACCGACGGTCCCGACGATGCCGAGCACCAGGGAGACGACGGCGAAGGTGTTCGACTGCGCGGGTGCGTTGCCGGGGTTGGACATGGTGGAGCTCCTTCTGGTCAGGACGCCGATCCAAGCCGGGTAGCCGATCGTGAGCGTCAGTCAGAACGGTAGTCCTCGCACACGGCTGGTGCCCAGGTTCACCCGCGGACCCTGTCCCTCGGCTCAGGCTCCGACGTACGCCGCCAGGTGCTGCCCGGTCAGCGTCGACCGTGCCGCCACGAGCTCGGCGGGCGTCCCCTCGAACACGATCCGCCCGCCGTCGTGGCCGGCACCCGGTCCGAGGTCGATGATCCAGTCGGCGTGCGCCATCACGGCCTGGTGGTGCTCGATCACGACGACCGTCCGACCGGCGTCGACGAGCCGGTCGAGCAGGCCGAGCAACTGGTCGACGTCGGCCAGGTGCAGGCCGGTGGTCGGCTCGTCGAGCACCACGACGCCGCCGCGGTCGCCGAGGTGCGTCGCGAGCTTGAGCCGCTGCCGCTCTCCCCCGGACAACGTGGTGAGCGGCTGCCCGATCGTCAGGTACCCGAGCCCCACGTCGGCGAGCCGGGCGAGGATCGTGTGGGCCGCCGGCAGTGCGGACTCCCCCGCCGCGAAGAACGCCAGCGCGTCGGCGACGGACATGCCGAGCACCTCGCTGATGTCCTTCCCGCCCAGGTGGTACCCGAGCACGGACTGGTCGAACCGCTTGCCGTCGCACTCGACGCAGGGGCTCGCGACGCCCGCCATCATGCCGAGGTCGGTGTACACGACACCGGCACCGTTGCACGCCGGGCAGGCGCCCTCGGAGTTGGCGCTGAACAGTGCGGGCTTCACGCCGTTGGCCTTCGCGAAGGCCTTCCGGATCGGCTCGAGCAGGCCGGTGTACGTCGCCGGGTTGCTCCGCCGCGAGCCACGGATCCCGCTCTGGTCGATGGCGACCACGTCGTCGCGCCGGGCCAGCGAGCCGTGGATGAGCGTGCTCTTGCCCGAGCCGGCGACCCCCGTGACGACGGTGAGCACCCCCGTGGGGACGTCCACGTCGACGTCGTGCAGGTTGTGGGCCGACGCGCCGCGGATCGCGATCGCCCCGTCCGGACGACGCACCGCGGACTTCACGGTGACGCGGTCGTCCAGGTGCCGACCGGTCACGGTCCCGCTGGCACGCAGCCCGTCGACGGGCCCCTGGTAGCAGAGCGTCCCACCGCCGGATCCGGCACCGGGCCCGAGGTCGACGACGTGGTCGGCGATCGCGATGACCTCGGGCTTGTGCTCGACGACGAGGACGGTGTTGCCCTTGTCGCGCAACCGGACGAGCAGTTCGTTCATCCGCTCGATGTCGTGCGGGTGCAGCCCCGTGCTCGGCTCGTCGAAGACGTAGGTGACGTCGCTGAGCGAGGAGCCGAGGTGCTTCACCATCTTCACGCGCTGGCCCTCTCCCCCGGACAACGTGCCGGTGGGGCGGTCGAGCGACAGGTACCCGAGTCCGATCTCGACGAAGGACTCGAGCAGGTCGCGGAGCCCTTCGAGCAACGGCCCGGCCCCGGGGTCGTCGAGCCCCCGCAGCCAGGTGACGGCATCGGTGACCTGCATCGCGCAGACGTCGGCGATGCTGCGGCCCGCGATCTTGGACGAGCGGGCGGTGTCGTTCAACCTGGTGCCGTCGCAGGCCGGACACGTCGTGAAGGTCACCGCACGGTCGACGAAGGCCCGGATGTGCGGCTGCATCGCCTCGCGGTCCTTCTGCAGGAACGAGCGCCGGACCCGGTGTACGAGCCCCTCGTAGGTCATGTTGATGCCGGCGATCTTCTGCTTCGTCGGCTCGCGGTACAGGAAGTCCTGCCGCTCCTGCTCGGTGAAGTCACGGATCGGGGTGTCCCGGTCGAAGTAGCCCGACTCGGCGTACAGCCGCACGTTCCACCCGTCGGTCCCGTACCCGGGGATCGTGAGCGCGCCGTCCCCGAGCGACTTCGTGTCGTCGAACAGCTGCGTCAGGTCGATGTCGTTGACCAGCCCCCGACCCTCGCAGTCGGCGCACATGCCGCCGAGCCGGGTGAACGAGACCTTCTGGGCCTTCGCGTCCGCACCCTTCTGCACCGTGATCGCTCCCCCGGCCGTCACGGTGGCGAGGTTGAACGAGAACGCGTTCGGTCCCCCGATGTGCGGTCGACCGAGTCGGCTGAACAGCACGCGCAGCATCGCGTTCGCGTCCGTCGCGGTGCCGACGGTGGAGCGCGGGTCGGCACCGATGCGCTCCTGGTCGACGACGATCGCGGTGGTCAGGCCGTCGAGCAGGTCGACGTCCGGACGCGCGAGCGAGGGCATGAACCCCTGCACGAACGCGCTGTAGGTCTCGTTGATCATCCGCTGCGACTCGGCGGCGACGGTGCCGAACACGAGTGAGCTCTTGCCCGAGCCGGAGACCCCGGTGAACACCGTCAGCCGCCGCTTCGGCAGGTCCACGTCGACGTCGCGCAGGTTGTTCGCGCGGGCACCGCGCACCCGGATCCGGTCGTGCCGGTCGGCAGGGTGCGCGTCGGCGCCGGTGGGGTCGTCGTCGACCGGATCGGTGTGCATGCGGGTCAGCGTACCGACGGGAGGCCCGTGGCGGGGCCGCCACGGGCCTCCCGTCCGGTCCTGGCTCGGCCCTCAGGCCGTGGTGCGGTGCTCAGGCACCGTGACGGCGCACCAGGTCCGGCAGCTCGGCGGGTTCGAACTCCTCGTCGGTCGCGTCGAGTTCGTCGGCGGTCCACCACCGCGAGGCGAGGATGTCGACGCGCTCGTCGTCGGTCCACTCGGCGTCGGACAGCTCGAAGCCCGGCGTGCGGACGACGTAGAACTCGGCGTGCCCGCAGTCGTGGTCGGCGAGGTCCCACTCGACGGTGAAGTCCCAGGACCACACCGGCTCGCCGGGTTCGTCGATGACGATCCCGGTCTCCTCGCGCAGCTCGCGGATCGCGGCGTCGCGGTGGGACTCCCCCGGGTCGACCCCGCCACCCGGCGTGATCCAGCGGTGGGCACCGTCCGACGAGGGCGACTTCGTGTCCATCAGGAACACGCGGCCCTCGGGGTCGAGCAGCAGGATGCGGGAGGTGCGGCGCAGGCCGGGCTTGGCGGTCACCCGCCCGACGTTAGCCGACGAAGCCGCTGACGTCGCCGACCAGCTTGGTGTGGTCGGCGGGGATCGGCTCGACGGCGGCCAGGGCGATCTCGGCCGCGAACTCGGACACGCTGTAGAGCTTGCCGACCTCCTGCCGACGACCCTCGATCGCGCCGGGGTTCAGGCGGTTCAGCAGCGTCGCGGTGATCGTGCCCTCGATCATGTCGCCGGAGACGACGACGAACTCGATGCCGGCGGCCTCGAGCTGCGGGATGAGCTCACGGAGGGCGAGTTCTCCGGCGCGCTTGCTCTTGGCGACCGGGACGTACTCGTCCATCGTCTCGGCGGTCTCGACGAAGTGGGCCTGGTGGCTCGTGACGAACACCACGCGGGACCCGGCGGGCATGTGCGGCACGGCGGTCTGCAGCATGTCGACCTGCGCGTCGCGGTTCAGGCGGAGCGCGTAGTCCTCACCGACGCCGGACTCCATGCCGCCGGAGGCGTTGAGCACGAGCAGGTCGATGCCGCCCCACTCCTGGACGACGGTGTCGACGAGCGCCTGCACGGAGGCGTGCTCGGTGAGGTCGGCGCCGACGGCCAGGGCGGAACCGCCCGCCTCGACGATCTTCTCGGCGATCTGCTCCGCGCGCTTGGCCTTGTTGCGGTAGTTCACGACGACCTTCGCACCGGCCTCGGCGAGGTACCCGACGGTGTCGGCGCCGATGCCACGGGACGAACCGGTGACGACGGCGCGCTTGTCGGTGAGGGATCCGGGGGCGAGGGGGTTGCTCACAGTCGTGTTCTCCAGGTCTGGTTCCGGCCGGTCGGGCGCACCGAGCCTACCAATCGCCTGCACGGCCGTCGGACGGCCCTGATATGTTGAACGGAGTTGTACCGGCTGTCGCGACGCAGCGAGCCGCCGCGCGCGACCGAGGGAGGGAGATCGCGTGAACGGAATCGATTGGATCCAGAGCACCGTCTGGATCGGCCTGGTGTTGCTCCTGGGCGTGGTCGAGATCTTCACCCTCGACTTCATCTTCATCATGCTCGCGGCGGGTGCCGCCGGCGGGTTGATCGCCGCGTTGCTCGGCGCCCCGTGGTGGCTGTCCGCCATCGTCGCCGCGGTCGCCGCCCTCGTGCTGCTGTCGCTCGTCCGCCCGCGCCTGCTCGTGGCGCTCGGCCGCGGTGCCGACCCGCACCGCACCAACGTCGAGGGGCTCATCGGGCTCCCCGGCACGGTCGCGGTCGCCTTCACCTCCTCCAGTCCTGGTCAGGTGCGCCTGGCCAACGGCGAGACCTGGAGTGCGCGGTTCGCCGCGGACTCCGTCGACCGCACACCGCCACTCGGGACCCCCGTGGTCGTCGAGTCGATCGAGGGGTCGACCGCGGTCGTGCGCCTCGCAGAAAGGGCCACCTCGTGACCAGCATCTCCCCGGGGACGATCGCACTGCTCGTGCTCATCCTCGTCGTCGTCATCTTCGTGATCGTCGTCCTGGCGAAGGCGATCCGGATCGTTCCCCAGGCCACCGCGGGGATCGTCGAGCGACTCGGCAAGTACCACAAGACCCTCAACCCGGGCCTGAATCTCCTGGTGCCGTTCATCGACCGCCTGCGGCCGCTGCTCGACATGCGTGAGCAGGTCGTCTCGTTCCCGCCGCAGCCCGTGATCACCGAGGACAACCTGGTGGTCTCGATCGACACCGTCGTCTACTTCCAGGTGACCGACGCCCGTGCCGCGACGTACGAGATCGCGAACTACCTCGGCGCCGTCGAGCAGCTCACCACCACCACGCTCCGCAACGTCGTCGGTGGCCTGAACCTCGAAGAGGCACTGACCAGCCGCGACAACATCAACGGCCAGCTCCGCGTCGTCCTCGACGAGGCGACGGGCAAGTGGGGCATCCGTGTCGGCCGAGTCGAGCTCAAGGCGATCGAGCCGCCCGTGTCCATCCAGGACGCCATGGAACAGCAGCTCCGTGCCGAGCGCAGCCGTCGTGCCGCGATCCTGCAGGCCGAGGGCACCAAGCAGTCCCAGATCCTCGAGGCCGAGGGACAGCGGCAGGCCGCGATCCTGGCCGCCGAGGGTGACGCCAAGGCGCAGGTTCTCCGTGCCGAGGGTGAAGCCCAGGCCATCGCGACGGTGTTCGAGGCCATCCACACCGGTGACCCGGACGAGAAGCTGCTCTCCTACCAGTACCTGCAGACTCTGCCGAAGATCGCCGAGGGAACGTCGAACAAGCTCTGGATGATCCCGAGCGAGTTCACCGAGGCCCTGTCCGGCATCGCGAAGGGCTTCAGTGCCAGCCGCGGTGGCGGTGGTGCCGGTCCGGTCGGCGGCGCTGCCGGCGGGACGGACTTCCTGTCCCGGATCTCGAAGCTCGCGAACGAGAGCCTGGCGAACACCGCAGCCGCGGACACCACGATGCCGCGCGCGGATGCCACCGCCGCGGACATCGTCCCCGAGTCCGACCTCGACGCACGCCTGGCCGAGTCGAACCGCAGTGTCGACGCACACCTGGCGGCCGCCGACGATGCCACCGCCGAGCAGGTCGAGGAAATTCCGCCCACGCCGGGCGACGACGCCTCCGGTCACCGGACCAGCGACGGCTCCGGTCGGCGCTGACGCTCCGGCACGGACGAACGACGACGCCCGCCCCGGGGAACCGGGGCGGGCGTCGTCGTGTGTTCGGTGGGGTCAGGCGCCGCGTCGTGCGCGGAGGACCTGCAGGCGCTCTTCGAGGAGCTCCTCGAGTTCCTCGCGCGAGCGGCGCTCGAGCAGCATGTCCCAGTGGGTGCGGGGCGCCTTCACGTCCTCTTCGGCGACCTCGACGGGGATCCCGTCGTCACCGAGCAGCCGGCCCTCACGGCCGGAGCGGGGCTCGGACCACGTCTGGGGGACGTCCGCGTCAGCGGAGAAGACGATGTCGAACGTCTCACCCGAATCCGTCTGGTAGACCGCACGCTTGCGATCCGAGAGTTCGACGCCCTCTTCACTCTGGAGACTCTGACTCCCGAGCCGCATGCCGCGGAGACTCCGATCAGCCATGTGTGTGCTCCTCTCGCTCGTCTGCCCTCCACAACACTGTCCCACGCCCCATCAATCCCGTACCGGCGCATTCACAGTCCGTTCCCAGTGGCTGGGCGCGGCGAGTCGGATCAGGAGCGGGTTCGACGACCCCAGGGAGCGCAGGCGAGGAGCACGAGGAGTCCGCCGAGGGAGAGCAGGAGCGTGATCGAGCCGGACAGGATCGACGCGGGGGTGGTGGACGTGCCGAGCGGCACATCGGTCACCATCGAGGTCGCGGTGTACTCCGGCACGCGGTCGATCGTGCGGCCGCTCGGGTCGATGACCTGCGACGCTCCGACGGTCGAGATGTTCACGAGCGACCGACCGGTCTCGATGGCCCGCATCCGTGCGATCTCGAGCTGCTGCAGGTTCTCGTCGGTGCCCGAGAAGTCGGCGTTGTTCGTCTGCGCGAGGATCACCTGCGCTCCCCCGCGCACCATGTCGGCGGTCAGCCCGTCGTCGACGATGTCGAAGCAGATCGAGATACCGGCACGGATCCCCGCGACCGACAGGACGTTCGGCTTCGTCCCCGGCGTGTAGTCGCGCTGCAGCAGTCCGATCAGGGACGGCGCGAGCTTGGAGAAGAACCAGCGGTCGGGCACGTACTCACCGAACGGCACCGGGCGCTTCTTGTCGTAGGACGACTGCCAGCCGTCGGCGGTCCACACGAACGACGTGTTGTGCAGCACCCCCGACGGGGTCTGCGTGATGGCACCCGCCACGATCGGGGCGTCGAGCGACCCCACGACCGAGTCGAGGGCGGACGCGATGACCGGCTGCTGACGCGGGTCGTACTCCGCGCCGGCCTCGGGCCACACAATGAGGTCGACACCCTTCGCATCCACGTCCGTCGCCGCGACCTGCGCCGCCAGGACGTCGCCGGGCTCCGCACGGTCGAAGTACCCCGCAGGACCGTTGCCCTGCACCGCCTCGACCCGGATCGTGCCGCTCGTCGCCGTCGGCCACGCCGGCACGGCCAGGACCGCCGCGACCAGCAGACCCGCCGTGGCCACCCGGACGGGCAGCCGGAGCGTGACGCCCGGCACACGGGGTGCCACGAGCGCGAGCGACACCACGACCGCGACGCAGTACACGACGACGAACGTCAGGCCGAGGACACCGACGTACGCGGCCAGGTGCGCGAACGGCCCCTGCGACTGCGACAGGCCGACGCGCCCCCAGGCGAAACCACCGTACGGCCAACTCCCCGAGAACCACTCGCGTCCGGTCCAGAGTGCGGCGACGACGGCCGGGAGGCCCCACACGCGTCCGGCGGTCGAGGGCACCACGCGTGCGACCCAGCGGTACGCCAGGGCGATGGCGACGCTGCCGAGTGCGAAGAACGCGGCTTCGAGCAGGGCGAGTGCGAACCACGGGACCGGGCCCAGGTACCGACCGGCCCACGAGATGGCCGGGATCCAGAACGCCGCGCCGGCGAGGTAGCCGATCCACGCCGCGCGCCGCGCCCGCTGTCCCATCACCGCGAGCAGCATGCAGGCGAGTGCCGGGTAGGCGAGGAACCACCACCCGGGCGACGGGAACGCGAGGGCGAAGAGGATCCCGCCGATGACGGCCAACGGCAGCGCGGTGCCGAGCGGCAACGCGGCGAACGGGCCGGTCGCGACCGCCCCGCGGCCGACGCGCGCGGGCAGCCCGCGCACACTGGTCTCCGGAACCCGCACCGTGCCTCCAGTCAGACCGCCGCGTAGGCGACGATGCCGCGGCGAACCGCGTCCGTCGCCCGTCGGGCGGTCTGGGCGAGCTCGTCGTCGCCGGCGTTCCGGATCTGGTCGAGCAGGTCGATGACCTGCTTCGACCAGCGCACGAAGTCGCCGGCCGGCAGGTCGAGGGTGCGGAGCACGTCGTCGAGAGCCGAGCCCGAGGCCCAGCGGAACATGCCGACCGCCATCGCCGGGGTCGGCGGCTGCGAACCGGCCAGACGCGCCGCACGCTCGATGTCGTCGAGGCGCGACCAGATGGTCAGTGTCTCGTCGAGCGCGGGGCGGAACGCACCGCGGGGCAGGGCGTGCTCCGTGCCGGGAGCGTCCTCACGGCGGGGCTGGTAGATGATCGTCGCGGCCATGGCGGCGAGCTGTGCCGGGGTGAGGTCCTTCCAGACCCCCGCCTCGAGGCACTCGGCGACGAGCAGGTCGCGGTCACCGTAGATGCGCTGCAGGCGACGGCCACCCGCGGCCACCGTGGCTTCGCCGTTGCCGGCGCCCACCAGGTAGCCGAGCTCGAGCAGGACCTCGGTGACGCGGTCGAACGTCGTCGCGACGGCGCCCGTGCGGGACCGGATCTGCTGGACGAGCTTGTCGTTGGCGCGCTTGAGCTTCCACCAGCGCTCGGACCAGCGGGCGTGCGCCTCGCGTTCCGGGCAGGCGTGGCAGGGGTGGCGCTGCAGCTGGCGGCGGACCGCCGTGATCGCGGCCTGGCGTTCCTGGCGGGCGCCGTGCGACGCCTCGCGACCGCCGGGCACGTTCGTGCGCTCGAGGTCGGAGAGCTCACGACGGAGCGCCGAGTACTCGGTGAAGTCGCCGAGGTGGCACTGCATCGCCTCGCGGTAGCCGTCGAGGGACTCCTGCTGCGAGCGGACCTTGCGGGCGAGGTCGACCACCGACCGGTCGGCCTGGAACTGGGCGAACGACGTCTCGAGGACCTCGCGCGTGCGCTGCCGACCGAACTGGTCGATCAGGTTGACGGCCATGTTGTAGGTCGGCTTGAACGACGAGTTGAGCGGGTACGTGCGACGGCTGGCCAGCGACGCGACGGCCTGCGGGTCGAGCCCGTCGGTCCACTGGATGACCGAGTGCCCCTCGACGTCGATGCCACGACGACCGGCACGACCGGTGAGCTGCGTGTACTCCCCCGGGGTGATCGGCACACGGGCTTCGCCGTTGAACTTCTCGAGCTTCTCGAGCACGACGGTGCGCGCCGGCATGTTCACGCCGAGTGCCAGGGTCTCGGTGGCGAAGACGACCTTGAGGAGCTTGCGCTGGAAGAGGTTCTCGACGACCTCCTTGAAGGCGGGGAGCAGGCCGGCGTGGTGCGCCGCGACCCCGCGCTCGAGCCCTTCGAGCCACTCCCAGTAGCCGAGGACGGCCAGGTCTTCGTCGAGCAGGGTGCGGCAGTGGTACTCCGCCGTCTCGCGGATCTCGTTGCGCTCCTGCACCGTCGTCAGGGACAGGCCCGAGCGCAGGACGTTGCGGACGCCCTGGTCGCAGCCGTTGCGGCTGAACACGAAGAAGATCGCGGGCAGGAGCATCCGCTCGTCGAGCATGTGCGCGATCTGTTCGCGGTGCACCTTCTCGGTGCGGGGCCCGCGACGCTCGGGGTAGCCACCACGACCGCGCCGACCGCGGTGGCCGCCACCGTTCCGCTCGCTCCGGGAACCGCCGCCGACCATGCGGAGCAGTTCCGGGTTCACGCGGTTCGTCGCCGCGGCACCGCTCGAGTCGAACAGGTCGACCATCTTCGAACCGACCAGGACGTGCTGCTCGAGCGGCACCGGGCGGTCTTCGGAGACGATGACGTCCGTGTCGCCGCGGACGGTCTGCAGCCAGTCGCCGAACTCCTCGGCATTGGACACCGTCGCGCTGAGCGAGACCAGGCGGACCTCGGTCGGCAGGTGCAGGATGACCTCTTCCCACACGGCACCGCGGAACCGGTCGGCGAGGTAGTGCACCTCGTCGAGGACCACCCATGCGAGGTCGTCGAGCAGGTCCGAGTCGGCGTAGATCATGTTCCGGAGCACCTCGGTCGTCATCACGACGACGCGAGCGCGGGGGTTCACGTTCGTGTCACCGGTGAGCAGCCCGACCTCGGACTCGCCGTAGACGTCGACGAGCTCGGCGTACTTCTGGTTGCTGAGCGCCTTCATCGGCGTCGTGTAGAAGACCTTCGCCGTCGGCTGGCGCATGGCGAGCCAGATGGCGAACTCGGCCACGATGGTCTTGCCGGCGCCGGTCGGGGCCGCGACCAGGACGCTACGGCCCTGGTCGAGCGAGTCGCATGCGGCGAACTGGAACGGGTCGAGGTCGAACCGCAGGTCCGTCCGGAAGAGCTCGAGGTTTCGCGACCGGTTGCGCACCTTGGCCGCGGCGAACCGCTCGGCCGCACTCGTGCCGCTCACAGGCCGTACTCCTCGTCGAGCTTCGCCTGGCGCTTGGCCACACGGCGGTCGTGGAGCCACGCGATGAAGCAGGCCGTGATGTAGAGAACCACCATCGGGACGGCGAGCAGGAACATCGAGATGACGTCGGCGCTCGGGGTCACGATGGCGCAGAAGACCAGGATGCAGAGGATCGCGACGCGCCAGCTCTTGATGATCGCGGACGCCGACAGCACCCCGACGAAGTTCAGCAGCACGAGGAAGACCGGCAGGACGAAGGCGATGCCCACCGCGACGATGAGCTTGATGACGAAGTCGTAGTACGCCTTCGCATCGACGATCGAGGTGTCCTGGCTCGACACGAAGCTGCCGAGGATGCCGACCACGTGCGGCAGGATGTACCACCCGAAGTAGCACCCGGCGAAGAACAGCGGGATCGCGGTGCCGAGGAAGCCCCAGACGTACTGCCGCTCACGCCGGACGAGCGCGGGCACGATGAACGCCCAGATCTGGTAGAGCCAGACGGGGCTGGCGATGACGATGCCGATGGTGATCGCGATCTGCAGCTTGAGGTCGAACGCCCCGGTGATCATCGGGAAGTTCAGCTCGGCCGTGTGTCCGCCGACCTTGGCGAGCTCGGTCACCGGTGCCCGCAGCGAGTCGAGCACCCACGGGGTGAGGAACCAGCCGCCGATCGCACCGACGACGATCGCCACGACTGCGCGGAAGAGCCGGTTGCGCAGCTCGATGAGGTGCTGCCCGAGCGACATGCGGCCTTCGGCGTCGGTCTTCTGGCGCCTCTGCCGCTTCGCTCGCCCGCGCGCGGTCGTCGAAGCCATGTGGTCGATCTTACGGGGTCGGGACCGACAGTCCGCCGGGGGTCGGCGCGGCCGCGTGGCGGGCTGTCTCTTATACA
>NZ_QKTF01000023.1:0-32839 GCF_003234745.1 Curtobacterium sp. MCLR17_039 | reverse complement strand
GGTCGTGCTGGTCTTGCTGGGGTGGCGACGCTCGGCCGGAGGGAGCTCGGCCGAGCGTCGCCGGTCTGGGGGAGGGGTGATGGGGGGTCAGATCAGGCCGTGAAGGTCCAGGTCATCGGGACCGAGGCGGCGAGGCCCTGGTAGGTGTTGCCGGCCGAGGAGTCCAGGGTCACCGCGAAGTTGAACGGGACGCTCGCGCCGGCGGCCGGAGCCTGCGGCATCGTGAAGGCCGACGCCGCCGCACCCTTGAAGCTGGCGAGGGTGCCGCTGAAGACGGTGGTCGAGCCGGAGGTGACGACGAGGTTCATCTTGGCGCAGAGGTCGGTCGCGGTGCCGTTGGCCGAGCCGTTCGCGGACTGGGTGCACGTGGCGCCCGGGTTCAGCGTGAAGGTGCTGGCGTTCGCGGTGCCGGTGTTCTTGATCGAGATCGCGGTGTTGACCGTGTTGCCCGGGGTCATCGTCGTGCTGCCGCCGAACTTGTTGATCGTCGAGCAGGTCGCCGAGTTCGTCGAGACCGAGCCGCCGTCGGTGCTGAGGCAGGTGACGGTCGCGCCGGCGTTCTGCTCCTGCATGATCAGCGTGCCGCTGCCGGCGGTGTTGCTGCTGTTGGTGATGCTCGCGGCGAACCCGGAGAGGGTGCCGGTGAGCGAGAGGGAGAGCAGGACGGCGGCGAAGATACCCGCGAGGAGCGCCACGGGGGCGAAGCGGATCCGCTTCAGTGCGGAGGTGCGGAGCTTGGTGGACACGGGGTACCTCTTCGTTCGGTGGTGGTTTCAGGAAGTCGGGGGGAGCAAGACCTTCGGGCTGTTTTGCTTCAATGGTTAAGATAGTCACTGATTCACCAAGTTGACCACTCGTATACTCACCCCAGTGCGGGGGACGCACCTTGTCCCCCGGTCCCCGACACGGAAGAAGGCCCTCGTGGCAGCAGCACCGAACGACGACGACGCCGCCGATCTCATGGCCGCGTTCACCGCCGTCGTGCGTGCCAACGCGAGCCTGGTGAGTCAGCTCAGCGCCCGGGCGGGCGTGCACGAGAACGCCCTCCGCGCCCTGGTGCTCATCAGTGACACCGGGTACTCCACGCCGACCGAGGTCGCCGGGTACCTGGGGCTGACCTCGGGCGCGGTGACGAACATGATCGACCGGATGAGCACCGCCGGCCTGCTCGAGCGCGCACCGAACCCGGCCGATCGCCGGGGCTCACTGCTGCGGCTGCTTCCCCCGGGCCATGTCGTCGTGTCGGACTACCAGGAACGGTACGCAGCGATGCTCCGGGCCGTCGACGGGGCGCACAAGGGTGAACTGCACGAGGTGCTCAACGACCTGGCGACGAGTCTGTACGAGCAGGCTGCCGCTGCGTCCTGATCTCGCTCGTGCGGACCGCGCGTCTACCTGGTGTGGATCGCCCGTTCCTCGGTCGCGGTGAGGCCGGCACGGCGTTCCCGATCCGTCCCGTGCGCACGCTCGTCCTCGAGCACCCGCACGACGGTGTCCCGGAGGGGTCGGGTCACCCCGCCGGCGTCCGTGAACGCCACCGCGGAGCGCTGCGCGAACCCGGCCTCCGACACCGGGATCCACAGGGGGAGTGATCGCGGTCCGGCCCAGTAGGCCACGTCGTGTGCAAGCAGGACGTCGTCGTCGACCGCGACCAGCTCGTCGTCGAAGCCGGTGACCTCGGCGACGCACCGGAAGAAGTCCTGCATCGGCGTCGGAGCGCCCACGGCGTTGACCGTGCCGACGAACCCGTCGCGCCCGGCACGGACGAGCCAGGCGGCGAGGTCCGCGACGTCGATGATCTGGACGAAACGCTCCGCCGTCGTCGGCACCAGCACCGGCCCACCGCGGTCGAAGCGAGCCGGCCAGTACCCGAACCGGTCACTGGGGTCGCCGGGCCCGACGATCAACCCCGGTCGCGCGATGAGCAGCCGCGACCCGAGCCGGAGCCGGGTGGCGCGTTCGGCGAGGACCTTCGCGTCGGCGTAGGCGGACGGGTCCCTCGGCTCCACCAGCCGAGCGGACTCGTCGGCGCCCGGCTCGTCGTTCTCTGCGTACACCGAGACCGTCGACACCAGGGTCCAGTGCGCGGCCCGGTCGGCGAGGGCATCGAGCGCCGGGGCGACGAGTCCGGGGGCGCTGGCGAGCTCGATGACCTCGTCCCAGTCGCCGGTGGCCTGTGCGTACGCGCCGGCCAGGGTTCGATCCGCCTGGACGAAGCGCGCTCCCTCGGGGACGCTGCCGGTGATGCCCCGGGCGAGGCAGGTGACGTCGGCGCCCTCGGCCAACAGCTCGTCGACGATCGTCCGTCCGAGCCAACCGGTGCCGCCGAGTACCAGGACGCGTCGCACGCGCTGCGGCATCAGACGGGCTGGAGGGGTCGTCGTTCGCCGTCCGGGAGCTCGACCCGGATGCGATCGCCCGGCCGGACCGTGCCACCCGTGAGCACGACACTCATCACGCCGCCCTTGCGCTCGACCGTGCCGTCCTCGGCGCGCCCCAGCACGGCACGCAGGAGTCCCGGCTCGAAGCCGTTGATCTGCTGGCACGGGTTCCGCAGGCCGGTGACCCGGACGGACGCGTCCTCACCGAGGTGCAGCACCGCTCCCTCGGGCAGCCCGAGCAGGTCGACGCCGCTGGTCGTCACGTTCTCGCCCATCTGGCCCGGTTCGACGCTGAACCCTGCCTCGGCGACCTCGTCGAACAGCTCGGCGTGCAGCAGGTGGACCTGGCGCAGGTTCGGCTGCGAGGGGTCACGGGCGACCCGGGAGCGGTGCTGCACGGTCGTGCCGGCGTGGGCATCACCCTCGATGCCCCACCCCGCCACGAGCGTCACCGCGTCGACCAACGGCTTGCTGAACCGGTGCTCGCCGTCCTTGCTCACCGCGACCACGCGCGGCTGGTCCATGTCGTCCCCGCTCATGGGGCCGATTCTGCCCCATGGCCGCGGCCGCGCGAGTGCAGCGCCGATCAGCGGCGCTCGCGCAGGCCGGTTCAGCGGCGCTTGCGCAGCGCGTTCGTGGCCCACAGGGAGACGGCGATGAGCACGGGCTGGAACAGCAGGCGGACGAAGCGTTTGGTGTCGGTGTCCAGGCCGAACCCGTCGCGGTGGTGCATCCACTGCGCGATGTTGCCGGGGAAGACCGCCAGGAAGAACACCGCGACGACCCACCCGACGGTCACCTGACGCCGAGCCAGGAGCATCAGCGCAGCTCCGAGGGAGATCTCCACCACGCCGGAGGCGATCACCGTGACGTCGGTCGGCAGCGGCACGAACTTCGGCACCTGCGCCTGGAACTCCTCGCGCGCGACCGTCAGGTGGCTGATGCCGGCCCACGTGAGCAGCGCGCCGAACAGGATGCGGACGATGGTCCGGGGGCGGGTGGAGCGGACTGCGGGGGTGCGGGTTGCCATCGGGGTGGTGCCTTTCACGGTCGTGGTGGGGTTCGGTGGAGTGGGGGAGCCGAGGTCAGCGGCTGCGGCTGCGGAGGACTCGGCGTCGGCGTGCGGCCTCGAACGTGATCGCGGCAGCGGCGGCGCCGAGCGTGAGGATCCGGGCGGCCGGACGGCCGTGGGTCGAGGCGGCCAGTCGCAGTGCGCCGACGAGTGCGAGTGCCCCGGCAGCACCGGTCGTGGTCGTCACCTGCCGGTCTTCGAGGTCGATCACGAGCCGGGTCCCGCCGAGGGCCGTCGCCGCGATGGTGGAGCCGGTGCCGATCCGGTCGTCCCCGGGGGCACGACGGACCGCTGCAGCGGCGAGTCCGAACCCGGACAGGACTTCCAGGGCCGGGATGCCGATTGCGTGCGGGACGCCCGGCTCGAAGCCCCGGCGCTGCATCCGCTGGGCCCTGGCGCGCAGCGGGGTGCGGCGAACCGTGGCGAAGCCGTGCCCGGCGAGCAGGCCACCGGTGACGAGGTCGATCCAGCTGGTCAGTTTCACGTTGTGCTCCATTAGGTTGTGCACAACCTAACACGTCGACGTGTCGAGTGGGCGGGAGCAACGTGCACCTACCCTGAACACGTGGAGGACGATGTCACTGGCGGACCCGGTTGGATCATCACAGCTACTGGCCTCCGCCCCGTCGTCACCGACCTGCAGGCCTTCCGAGCCGGCCTCCTTGAGGATCCCCTCGCCGAGCCGATCGAATTGCTGTGGACCGGGAACCCCGGCGCTGCTCTTCAGGTGCTTGACGTGCTCCGGCAGACTCCACGAGTACGGGCGCTTGCTGCCGATTGCCACCGCGACCTCGGGGACACCGCTCATGCCGTAAGCGAGTACGACGTGCTCGTCGCAGAGTGCGTGGGTACGGCACGCGAGGCCGTGATGCGACAGCACCGCGGCAAGGCCCTCCTCGCTAACGGTGAAACGGAACGTGCAGTCGAGGACTTCCAGCGTGCTGTCGAACTCCGAGGGACAGCCGACCCGGTGCTCCTCGCATCGGCAGAGCAAGGCTTGGCGGTCGCGCGCGCTCGTGTGGACCGCGGGTGACCACAGCCGGAGTGGCGTGCTACCGCATCGTGGGCTTCGAGCGCTCGAAGGGTTCCTGTCCCTGCCCCTGACCCTTGGTTGGCTTCGAAGCGCTGGTCTCACGGGGAGCCATCGGTCTGAAGGGGAACATCATGCAGAAGAAATCGAGGTCAGCACGCTTCGCCAGAGCAAGATGCTGGCGGAACCATGGGCCCCGCGGCTGATGCGCTGTGGCCAGCGGCGATGGCATCGATGCCTTCCGCCGACGGCTCACGAAAGCGCACGTCTCACTAGCTGATCGGCTACTGGGACGCGACAATTGGCGGGGTTAGGCGCGGTCTCCACGCGAGTTGGGCGTGCTGACCACGAGAAATCGGACGTCTTCGGAACCAGGGTTCGTGAACTGGTGCCCGACACCAGGGGCAACTTCCATGCCTGATCCAGCCTCGAGGTTCACGTTGCCGTGATCGGTCCGCATCACCGCGGTCCCGTGCAGGACGTAGAAGAACTGACGAGCGTGGACGTGGGCATGCCACTCTTCCTGACCACCCGGCGGGACGCGCTCCTCGATGACGGAGAGGTCCTGCCCGTCGAGAAGCCGCCATCCGTCACTCACCTCGCCCCAGATGTAGTGCGGAGCATTGCTGGTGTTCACGGGATGCTGCATCGCTGCATGCTATCGGCGCGGAAAGGCTCCGCCGCCCGCTGAACCGAGCGGCACCGGGCTACCTCGCACCGGTCGTCGAAGCGGAGTGCGCTCCCTCCGATGGGTCAGCGGGTTGGCGGCAGGGCGTGGGTGACGAGCTTGGACACTTCCTCGGCCGCGCGGCTCGCAGCCTCGGTGCCGGCAGCCCCGGTGACGACGAGCGCGAGTACGACGGGTGCTGCGTCACCCGAGGCGCGGTAGGGCACTTCGAGAGTGCTGACCTCGACGAGGCTTCCGACTTGGCTCCTGTCGCTGACCCCGGCTACTTCCCACGGTGCGTCGGTGCCGGCTGCGGTCGCAGGGGATCTCGGACCGTTGAGCAGGATGTTCCGCATCGTGCCGCGACGGTCAGGGGCAAGCGTCTCGCCGTAGATGGCGTCGTCGAGCAGGGTCGCGAAGTTCCGCGCTGACGGCCCGGCAGACGAGGGACCAAGGAGCGCGTCAGCGCGACGATGAAAAGCATCCTCGCCGCCGAGCCACGTCACGAGCGTCTGCTGAGCTTCCGGCGCACTGGTCTGCAGTGCAGCGGCGACGGCATCCAGGAGCGTCGCGGAGGCTCCCGTTTCGGCCGTGGCCTCGGAGGCGGCGGGGGACGCTGCGAGTTGGTCGTCGGAGGCGTTGGCGAGCACGAGCACGCTCGCGGTGAGGGAGCGCATGTCGAGCGGTACTGCCTCGGTGGCACGGAAGCCCAGGTGGTGATTGTTACCGGTGTCGATGGCGTCGACCCGTAGACGGAGGTCGTGCTTCCGCTCGTAGGCGGCCAGACGCTCGGAGAACTCTGCGGCCGTGATCGCCTGCGGAGTACGAGAGGCCGCCGGGATCGTGTGGGGTGCGGCCGGTTCTGGGGACGCGGAACAGCCCGCGAGGGACACGCTCGTGGTGACCAGAGCCGCCAGGGAGGTGATCAAACGGGCGGTGGGGCAGCGGAGCAGGCGGGGCACGGAATAACGATACGGTGACTCAAATGACTGTCTGCACGCGTGGTTCCCTGTATCGCGTGATCAGTCGGGTGCTTGCCGTCGCGGTGTCGGGCCTGATCTTGAGCGGTTGCGCCCAGGCGTCGAACACCGTCGCTGTTGCACCGAGCAAGACGGCAGAACCGACTGCAGCTGCGTCAACTGACGAGGCGCCGGTCCTCACAGCGCCATCGTCGAGCGCCCGTCCTACGACAACCATGCAGAGCGCGTTGGCGGCCTTGGAACAGGCCGAGCAGGCAGCCGTCAGCACCTGCGTGATGAGTGGCGCGACTGGCGCAGTCTCGACCTACAAAGGCGAAAGCGACATGCCAGCGGACGCTCTTCTCGCAGTGATCCTTCCCGCGATCGCTACCCGGATCGACCCGAGTGCGACGATGCTGCCTGTCGCGAAGGATCGCTCCGATGTCGACGCACAGATCCGCCGACTCGGTGGTGATAGCAGTGTTGCCGCCGGTCTCGCTGCTCTGGACGACCGCGTGACAACGACGCGCGCAACGACCGCCCGGCAGGCCTGCAGCGACATCAACACTGCACTGCAAGGCGACCTCCTCGACGAGCGGGCGAACAGCACGTACCGAGAAGCGCTCCTCACAGCAGCCAGCCGCGAGTCCGCCAGGGCTTTCCGAGCGTCGGCGCCGGATGGATGGACCGCCGCGGGGACCGTTCTCGTGAACGGATCGTCCGCAGGAGCAGTAGCGGTACTCAGCGGCGTCCACTGGTCCACGGTCATCACGGTCTTTGTCACCGGCGCAACGGACCCGCTCGACGTGATCGCCCGCGCGACCCAGATCGCCCTCACCGCCTGATGCTGCGTCACGAAAGCCTGCCGCCGCCGCGGTCCGATAGCCGATCGGCCATCGAGACACAGCAGCGCCCGCGGAGGCACGTGCTCCGCGGGCGCTATCGCTTGAGGGTCAGAGGGTGACCGTCTCGAACTCGAGGAGTTCCGCGCCGGTGGCGACGGGGTTGCTGTCGCCGTGGTGTGCGCCGGCCTGGCCGGTGCGCCACGTCTGGTAGGAGTCCTCGTCGGCCCAGGTGGAGACGACGAAGTAGCGGGTGCCGCCGGCGGTGGGGCGGAGGAGCTGGAAGCTCTCGAAGCCGGGCTGCTGCTCGACGTCGTGGTTCCGGCCGACGAAGCGTGCTTCGAGGTCGGCGCCCTTGCCCTGGGGGACGGTGATGGCGTTGATTTTCACGACGGACATGGTGTTCCTCTCGATGGTGGTCAGTGTTGGTGTGCGTGGGCGGCGGGGGTGACGGTGAACTCGTCGACGTTGCCCATCGCCTCGTGCACGTGCTCGGTGGCGTGTTCCGCGATGTGCTCGGCGTCGTGCAGGGACGTGGTGGTGACTTCGACGGTGGCGGATCCGGTGAGGCGGTGGCCGACCCAGCGGAGGCGGAGGTTCCGGACGCCCTCGACGCCGGTGGTGTGTTCGAGAGCGTGCCCGGCCTTGCCCAGGAGGGCGGGGTCGATGGCGTCCATGAGGCGGGCTCCGATGGACCTCACGGTCCCCCAGAGCAGGACCATGATCGAGACGGAGATGAGCAGGCCGATGATCGGGTCCGCGATCGGGAACCCGACCATGACGCCGATCGCGCCGAGGACGACCGACAGGGACGTGAACCCGTCGAGGCGGGCGTGGACGCCGTCGGCGACGAGGGCGGCGGAGCCGATTCTCTGGCCGACGCGGATCCGGTAGATCGCGACCGCTTCGTTGCCGGCGAAGCCGATCAGGCCGGCGGCGACGAGTAGCCACGGGTTCTCGATGGGCCGGGGGTTGATGAACCGGTCGATGGCCTGCCAGCCGGCGACGACTGCGGAGAGGGCGACGACGAACACGATGAACATGCCCGCGAGGTCCTCCGCACGGCCGTACCCGTAGGTGTAGCGGCGGTTCGCGACCCTGCGGCCGAGGACGAACGCTATCCACAGCGGCACCGCGGTCAACGCGTCTGCGAAGTTGTGGATCGTGTCCGCGAGTAGCGCGATCGACCCGGTGAACGCGACGATCACCGCCTGCAGCACGGTCGTGGCCAACAGGATGAACAGGCTGATCTTCAAGGCGCGAACGCCCGCGGTGCTGGCCTCCATCGCGTCGTCGATCGAGTCCGCGGAGTCGTGCGTGTGCGGCACGAACAGGTCGTAGAGGAATCCCTTCACCCCGCCGTGCGGATGCGAGTGCCTGTGCTCACCGTGGTCGTGGTCGTGGTCGTGGTCGTGACCGTGACCGTGACCGTGACCGTGACCGTGGGGATGGTCGTGGTCAGGGTGGACCGGCGCGTGGTCGTGGCCGGTCATGCGCTCTCCCTCTCCCCGCGGTGATGCGGTGCCGCGCCGACGACGTGCTCGGCCTGCTTCACGGCATCGATCACCAGTTCCGACGCGTGCTCGTCAGTCAGCCGGTAGTAGACGGTGGTCCCCTCACGGCGGGTCGACACCATCCGTGCCAGACGGAGCTTGGCAAGGTGCTGCGAGACGCCCGCAGCGCTCTTGTCGACGACCTCGGCCAGCCGGTTCACGGACAGCTCCTCAGCGCTACGCAGCGCGAGGATGATCTTCACCCGGGTGGCATCCGCGAGCATCGCGAACACTTCCACCGCGAGTTCGACGTACTCGGATTCCGGACTCAATCCGCAGGGCTGCTTGTCTACGTGCACACGCAGATATTACACAAGCATCGGGCCGACCGGAGAGTCTCGATAGCCGATCGGCTACCGAGACGCCTCAGTCGTCGTCGTCGTCGTCAACAGAAATCCATTCGACGGATCCGTCCCAGACTCCGGTGACGTGCCCAAAGAGAAGAGGACGCCACATGTTCGTTCGGCCGAGGAGGTAGCCCCGCGCAGCTTGCAGACGCCAGGTGGCCGACACGATCTGCTCAACCAGCTCGACGGCATGATGGAGGGAGACCACCTCAGCGGCCGGCGCGCCACCCTTCTTGTCGCGCGCGAGCCTCATTCGCAGCCGTTGGTCGTCGCCTTTCGATCCGACAACTGTCGGATAAGAATCGTCGTCTGCTGCGATCTTGTCGACGAGCATGTCGTGGACGTACCGGTTCCGCTCGTTCCAGGCATGGTCAGCCTCGCCCAGAACAGCCGCGACCGCAGCTCGAGTGGTGTCGTCTGCGATGGCGGGAAGAAGCTCCCGGCAGTCGGTGATGCTCTTGTTCCACGGCGGGGCCGCCTCCAGCGCGGCGTCCGGCTCCGCCTGGCCGCGCATGATTGCCAGCAGTGCTCGCAGCCGCGCATCCATGCTCACGGACTCAACGACAATCTTGCCGACGACATAGACCCACCGATTAGGAGCGGAGAGTCGGGGCAGGCCTTCGAGATTCACCTGGACAGACTTGCACGTCGCCGCGGTGTCGGCGCTCGTTCGTACCGCCGTCTCGGTAGCCGGTCCTCCAGCGGACCACGGGTACTCGCGGGCTGCTCCGGACTCCTACGGCCCGGCTCCGGGGCGAACCCGTCTCACATAGGTGGTCCGCGAACTATCTCACCTCCCGCACGCCATACGGACGCCTCGCGACGCACGAAGACTGAGCCGACCCCTGGTCAACGTGGCCCGTCCGTACTGCCAAACATCGTGTCCACGTCCGTCTTTCAGACACGTTGCGTGGCAGTCGGACAAGTTAGCTGGCGGACGACAACACCTGCTGTGCACGCAGGCGCAAAGTGTCGCCGTAGAGAGGCTCGGTTACGCGGCTGCGCATCTAATCTGTCGCCGCAGTTGCGTGCGCAAAGTGTCGCTCCGCCACGAACGGCACCGTCACGGGGACCGACGGCGTCCCAGGGCAGGGTTTTATAGCCACCGGTCCCGCTGCCGACCGGTGGCACACCATCTCGCCAGTGTTCGTCGCGCCGATCAGTCGGTTGGTAGATCGTCGTCGACGGCCGAGCCTTGGCCCGCAGGGGGCGGCGGCGTTTCCGCGCCTGTGGTGTCGTTCTCCATCTGGCTCTTCAGAATGTCTTCTGGCCGCCTCGTGAACGCAGGGTTTTCTGACCCTGGCAGGTACAGCGCAGACGGCCAGCCAGGCGTCGCACTGCACGCTTCGCACAACGCAGCGACTTCACTGGGCCCACCTGACCCGGGTAGGAGAGCGCGTTCAGCTGCGTGGACCTTGTCGACATACTCTCGATCAATGGCCAACAACGGGTAGGGACGACCGTCCCAGACGCCCTTCAGCACTTTCCGTCCGAGCAAGCTCATCGGGAGCGTCTCCGTGTCACCTGTCAGTTTCTGGTGCTCGGCGATTGCCCAAGCAACCTCAACGCTGACCGTGAAGTGTCGCGCGGTTGACTCCGAGAGCACCCGGAAACCGGTGTCCACCGAAGGGCCCAAGTAGTCGAACAGATGCGTATTTGGGTTGTAGTTGTCACGCGCTGCTTCATTTAGCGCCACCGTACTGGCTTGGGACTGTGAGGTGCTTGCTGAGGGATCCAATTCGATGAATACGTGCGAATCAGGCCCAGGGAATGTGCCAATGAAAGCGCCTCCGTGGGTCTGCATGCGGTCAGTCTTCGACGTCGCTTTCTCGTACCGCTCCATGGCTTCGAGCCAGACTGCAACAGCGTCTGCAACTGCCTTCTCGTCGCGCACCACGCTGGTAAAAATCATTTCGTCCCCGACAACCTTCCAGAGCTGGAACTCCGGATCGGGTAGGCTGCCTTCTTCTGACACGGCGCCTACGAGGCGGGGAAGCTCTCGATAGAATTCGAGAAACTGGCGACCCCACCCGCCTTCTCGGTCCTCCCGCTGCTTGAACGCGGTAGACCCAACAAGGTCACAGGAGACGAACAGAAGGGATAGGTCGCCCTGGTCCCACGTGGGCCTTCTCACTGCAGTCGAAGAACCTCGGCCTGCACGCGAGCGGCCGCCGGGGAAACGCCGAAACGATCTGCGAGTCGACGCTCGCTTCCGCCGAGTTCGGTCCACGCCTCGACAAATGTGTCTCTAGGCATGAGCAGCGACGCCGCAAACACGTTCGCCTGGGTCTCTCTATGATTCCGGGCACCGCGAGCAAACCGCTCTTCCGCGTCAAGACCCGGCAACCGGTAGTGAAGAAAGTAGTGCCCTAACTCGTGCGCCATAGTGAATTTATCCCGCCACGACGATGTGAACGGCGACAATCGAATTTCGAAGTTTCCCGGCCCGGTCACGATTAGGCCCTCGCGGTCGTCTTCGTTGTAGGTAACGCGGCCACCAAGTTCGCCTACAAGCCTGAGGACATCAGTGGATCCATCCTCGTTGACGACGTTGTGTACTTGCGCGATACGCTCCGCGTACTGCCGGATGCCGGTGTACGACAGCTCATCTGCAGACTGGACCATGATGCCTCCTCTCGGGCTGGGGCTGCTGGACGTATCTTGATAGTAGTGGTAGGAGCCGACAAAACGGTCCGAGCGAGTCGACTAAATATGGCCCGGCTCATGCCCACAGCGAACGGCGGCGGCGCTCGCGCAACCGGCGGCGCGCAGTGCGACCGTCGTAGACTGCCTGCATGTTCAAGCGCCAACCGGTTGAGTCAGCGGACGAGAAGCAGGCGTTCGAGTACGCCAAGCTTGCCGTCAGCGAGACCGGCGCGTGGATCAAGAACGCAGACACCAAGGCCACGATCCTCGCCGCGGGCCTTGGTGCGACCGCGACGGTAACTGCGAGCCGTGCTGCGCCGACTTGGGCGCTGATCGCGGGATCAAACCAGGTGTTGTCGATCGCGGCCGTCATCGCTGTGTCGGTGTTCGTCGTTGGCGCCGTGGGCACGGTGTGGTGTGCAGTACGAACCCTCATCCCTCGCACCAACGTGTCGGGCGGCCGCAACCCGTTTGCCTGGCCGAGCGTGGCGAGCAGCTTTGTGGTCGATGACTCTGAGTTTCAGAAGGCGTCGGCGAAGCAGGCGTGGAATCAGGTCCACGCATTGGCCCTGATCGCGAAGGCCAAGTACGAGGCGTTCGCACTTGCACTGCGATGGTTCATCCTCACAGTGATCGGAGCTGGCGTACTCGTGGCGCTCGCTTCGACCGTCCCGCCCAATTAGGGCTACCGCGCGCAAGTAGTGCTTGAGCCGCCCCTCCCGGCTTGCCGACAGCGCACCCCGTACGTCCCCACTTACGCCGACATGTCGGGGTACGCTTGACCTGTCGGTGGTTCAGGTCATGATGATCGGGACGAAGGGGGATCCCGATGCCAGCAGCGAAGTCCGCGTTCACCGAGCGAGTACTCAGTGCCTATGACGGTCGGAAGACTCTCCGCGCGTCAGCGTCGGAGTCGTTCGCCGAGAACGAGGCTCAGACTTCTCTGCCGCCGTCGCTGCAACACCTCCGCCTGGGTGAGCAGGCCAGCCACGATGTGGCGAGTGTCTTCATAGACCTCCGCGAGTTCACGGCCCGGTCGTTCTGGGACGAACCGGCTGAAGTCGCCAATCTCGCGGACGCGGTCCTGTCGGGGGTCGCGATGATCGTCGAGGAAATGGGCGGGTGGGTAGTCGGCCTGCGAGGAGATGGCCTGTACGCGATGTTCGGCATCGATCCGTTCATCAGTGAGCAGATCGCGGTCCTCACCGCTGCGACAGCTTGCGCGCGAGCGTTGAGCGAGGTTCGTGAGAATCTGAATCCGTGGTTGGAACTGCGCGGCATCGAGCGAGTGCGGGTCCGTGCCGGCGCGGACTTCGGCACCGTCGCGTTCATCCGGAGTGGGACCGTCCACGCTAGCGAAGTGAACCCAGTCGGGTTCTCCGCGAACTTTGCCTCGAAGTGTGAGAAGTACGCGCTCGCTTGGGAAGTCGTAGTCGGCGACCGGTTCGCCCGCTCGCTTGGTGACGCTGTCGAGCATCACGCTGAGTCCCCGAAGTACTACACCCGTCACGGTGAGACGAAGTACTACCACTTCCACGACTTCGCCTGGCGGCGGCTGGTTCCGGCGCTTCCGGGGTTTGCCGAAGACATCCGCGCCGTTTTAAGCGACGCCGGCCGCTGACCGTACGAGAGATCGGATCGACGATGACCCTGCTTCAAGCCCTTCATGCACTCGGCTACGACTCTCCTCGTTGGGTGTCACCGTCGGGACGAGTGGTGTTCACCGATCCGGGTGACGCCGGATCCTCTATCACGAAGCACTCGTTCCACGGCGGTGCAGACGTCCTCGAGCATCCCAGCACTCGGGACTGGTGGACTAACGGGGGAGAACTCGCCCGGGACGTCGAAGCTATGGCATCGGCATTTCCGAGCTTCCGCATCGCAACTGAAGCCGATCGACCGCCAGTGTGGGAAGGCACGATCGACACCGGCTATGGCTTGTTCGAGATCCGGATCGAGCACCGCTTCGACCATGGTCTCCCGCGCATCATCCCCATCAAGCCCTCCCGCCGTGGCGCGAGCCGAGGTGGGAGGTTCATGCGCTCTCCGCACCTGTTCGACAGCGGAACCCTCTGCGTGGCGGAGCCGTCCGACTGGGACCCCGCCAGGGACACGTCGGCCACCGTCGTGGCATGGGCCGCGCACTGGCACGCCTGTTACGTGATGTGGTTCATCAGCGGAATCTGGCCCAGCGACGGCGTCACCGAGAACGAGTGATCGGCAGCGCCTGATGGTCGTGCTCCGCCAACCGTCAGACATCTGACACC
Organism: Curtobacterium sp. MCLR17_039; assembly: GCF_003234745.1. Lineage (NCBI taxonomy): Bacteria > Bacillati > Actinomycetota > Actinomycetes > Micrococcales > Microbacteriaceae > Curtobacterium > Curtobacterium sp. MCLR17_039. The sequence continues at coordinate 19,075 of NZ_QKTF01000023.1, read as the reverse complement.
TCTCTAATGCTGCCACCGAACTGCGTGCCCGGTGCAGTCCGGCCCGAGTCGACGCTTGCGCCGCGGGAAGCTGGCCGCCCGCCCCCCTGGGAGTCTCTCCGACAGTCATCGCTCGGTAGGGACGTGCAGGCAGCCTTCTCGCGCCAACAATGTGGCAAGCTTACGGGATGAGCGAGATTTCCTCACCGAAACCAAGATGCCCCGAGTCAGATGTTGATCACGCGGCCGCAGAGGCGCCGTTCTGGGCCTCCAGGGCGCCCTGGGTGAGTATTGCAATACTGTTGTCGTCAATCATCATGCTCATCGGCGCAGTACACGCGGGAAACGTGTCATTCGGTGTCGGAGGCTCGCCAAAAACCGGGGTCGCGACCTTCATCCTCGCTGCAGGTGCGCTCACATTACTCGGCGCCGTAGCCCGGGTGGTCGCGCACATGATGCGCACGAGTGCTCTGACGGATTCCATCGATCTCTGTGGCAAGTGGTTCGCACTCGCGGCCGCACTGTGGCTATTTCTGATCGGCTTCATGGTCCTAGGGACAAAACTGGGCTGATGCCCCCGGCGACGACGCACCCCGGGCTATCGATTCTGCTGGATTCGCGCCGGGAAGCAATTAACCCGCTCACGAGCACGTCGAGCGGGGCACACATCGTCAACAATCGCTACAGCGGCTGCAGCGACTCAGGCCCGGTAGGCCAAGGCGTCCATCCCTGCACCTAAGGCTGCTCAGGGCGGCCCGTTCCTGCCGCGTGGCTCCCCGCGGGTGAGATCCGTCCGGCCAGGACCGCGAGGGCGACCTCGGCGACCGGGCAGTTGGTTCCGCCGTGCGATGTCACGCAGCAGGTATGGGGGTCACGGCGGGGTCCACGAGGTCTCGGGCGCAGCTCGGGGCGGGCCAACCTTGACAGGACCGGCGCGGTCGTCCTTACGCTGGTGGGGACATTGGCGAAGCCGGACCGCGTGCTCTCCCGCGCGTTCGAGATCGATCCCGACGCGCGCCGTTCTCAGATGGGCGTCGTTGGTCGATGCTGATGGTCGCTGCTAACCTGCCGCGACCTTGACGCCGGTGATCAGCACCAAATGCGTCTTCCATTTGTCGAGACGTGGGGCGCCCAGTCGGACGCTGACTAGCGAGGTTGCGAGCGACTCTTCCCCGTTCGCTCGGTGTTTCTTGGGGGCCGCGACTCGACCGCCCATTCAAGCTGGCGAGGCGACACACCGGCGTGACGTGCGAGGCCCGCTTTCCCGTCCACTGCAGACGACAGGGCTGCGGCTACTCGCGCCGCCGTTGGCGGCCTGACGAAGAGTCCCTCCGGCACCCGGGGCGGAGTCGGCGACCACACCACGGGCTCGTTCACGCCATGGCCGAGGAGAAAGGACCGCAGATAGAGGTCCAGATGCTGTTGCAGCTCTTCGGTGATGCGGAGCCGGAAGGACGCATACTCATGGCCATCGGCTCGATTCCGCGGGCTCGCCAAGGCCGTCGGCGCGTTGTCGAGCGTGGTGCCGGTGAGGCGCTGGAAAGCGTACCGGCGCGCGTGGATGAGGCGGCGTGCTCCACCGATCCGCACACCAGATGCGTTCGCGATCGCTACCCAATCGCTCATCGGGAGGAGGCCCTCGAAGGGCAACTGGACGCGTCGACGGTAATCGACGGGGCACCCTTCATCGTCAAGCTGCCGGGAGACTATGCCGACAGCTTGTAGCAGCGCGTCGGTCTGTCGCGGTGTCCCGAGCATGGTCGGGCGCAACGCTCGTTTGAGAGCGGTGTCGTTGGCGACTTCGGCAGCGCTCCCGGAGCCGGTTAACCGGATCGCGACACTCAACCCGCGCTGAAGAGCCGGCCCGGTCACCGCGCCGCCGACGTCGAGCCGTTCCGCGATCTCTGGCCAGCACAGATCCGGGACTCCGCTGAGCCTTCGTGCAGCGATGTACGGTCCGGGCACGGTCGTAGCGAGGGCGGTGGTGTCGTGGAGAACCCGCTGGCCGACACCGAAGTCCTGGTCGAGCGCTCGGAGCACGTGACGGCGAAGCGTCGGTGGCGCGCCGGGCCAGCGCGCGAGCAGCTCCCGCACGCTTCCGGGGCCGTGTCCGGCGCCGCGGGGGACGTGAGAAGGCGCGCGGCTGAACGTCACCGTGCGGATGATCGGGGCGGCGGCCTCGGGTGGCATCTGTGTCAGATGGAACGCGGCGCCGGTAAGAGCCGCCATGGCAACGGCGTTCGGTGGGGGTGTCGCGCCGGCGTGGGCCTCGCTGTCAAGCATGCCGCTGAGGAGATCCCGTGGCACGCCGGCGAGGTCGGCGACGAGTTCGGGCAGCTGAGCGGCACGGAGGGCGACGGCTGCTGCTTGGAGCGACCGGATCAGATCCCAGGCCGACCCGTCGCGAGTGGAGAGGATGATCGATGCTTGCGCGATCGCGGGCCACGCGGTGGTCGGGAGCAGGGTCTGGTCCCATGTGTCTGAGAGCCGACCACCGCACACGTCTCGGCTGGGTTTGCCGTCTCGATCACGGAGGGGCGTTTGGCAGGTCGAGGGATCGAAGAGCCGTTGGGTTCGGTCGCGTGTTTCGGTGAGCGGTCGCGTGCACTGCGGGCAGCTGTCGAGGAGTACGCGCTCGTGGATCAGGCAGAAGAAGGTCCACGGGCTGCGCCAGGCGAGGTTGAACACGCCGGGGCGCTCGATGAGGCAGTCGGGGCAGTAGCGGGTTCCTGCGCGCCAAGACCACGGACCGCGGGTGGAGATGCTGGTTGTGCCGGAGGCCGTTTGATCGGTGAGGTTGACGAGTTGCCCGTCGAGTGCGCGCATGGTGGCAGCGTCGAGGGCTGCCGGCGAGATACCGGTCGCTTCGGCGATGTTGTCGCGCACTGCGGCGGGCAGTCCGACTGCAAGGCTCCGCACGAGGGCGGGCGGCACGGTCTCGAGGCCGAACGCTCGGAACAGCGCCCACCGGGACGCGCCGAACGTTTCCCAGCTCCACCGCGTGATCGCTGTGTTCAGCCACTCGCCGCGGTGCAAGCGCAGGGTGGGTCCGAGCTTTGTCGGGGCTGTCAGTCCGTAGCTCATCTCGGAGTTTCGGGGAAGTATCCCCCTGCTTCGAACACGGCCATCCGTCCGGCCCGCCCCGCTTCCACCTCCTCCTGCAGCGGTATCAGGTCGAACACCTCTCGCGTCAGCGTTTCAGCTCCGGAGTCCATCGCGCAGACAGTGGCATCGATGACGAGTCTGGCGAGGGCGTTGAGGTATCCGCTCGTGCGCGCCCACAGGTACACACCGTGGTCGTCAGCGAGCCAACCGGGCGCGGTTGGGACGTCGGAGAGCCGGATCCGCGCTTCGAATCCATCGAGGAGGGCGAACCATTCTTCTCGCCCGGCTTCGTCGTCGATGGCCATTCGGTCGATCTCAAGGGGAATCCATCTCCCGCGAGAGTTCCGGGCTCCGGCTTGCAGCTCCGCGGATCCGCTGTTGTGCAGCACCCAGTCGATGTTGTTGCCGCTGAGCACCACTCGGATGCCGAAGTTGCTCATCCATCTGATGATGTTGTGTACGTTCCGTCCGGTGCGTCCAGAGAAGTTGATGTGCTGGATCTCGTCGATGACGATCAGTTCGAGGCCGGATCTTGTCGCGGCTTCCTTGAAAGCGCGCAGGGGCCTCCGGTCGGCGATCCAGCCCAGCTCGGTGCACGCGAGGTCGATCAGCTCGTTGACCGTCATCGGGCCCTCAAGGTGGATGAAGATCGCGGGCCGGAACTGCTCGAGCGAGCTGGCGACGCCGTCCTCGATGTCGATCGAGCGATTGATCGCGAGACGGCAGAGTTCAGCGGCGACGAACATCTTCGCCAGGGTCGTCTTGCCGACACCGGGTTCGCCCGAGAGCACCAGGGTGTCCTGATTGCGGTCCTCCTGATCGACCGACGATTTCGCGGCGACGCGGAGCGTGCTGAGGACGCGCTCGCCAGCGCTGGTGATCAAGGCGGGCATCGAGCGGAGGAACCGGGCGCGGGCGCGGTCATAGCGGACGCGGTCACGTGGAGCCAGAGCGTCGATCTCCTCACGGGAACGTCGCCGCGGGTCGGGGACGTCCAGGGCGAGGATTCTACGGACGTAACCGCGGTCGTGTGGTGTGAGCAACGCCATGGCACCTTCGTCGAACTCGATCAAGGGACTGGGCGTCAACGCGGTCACTCTGCGCCTCCGGGGAGCGTGAAACTTCGCAGAGCACGGCGCGCGGGCCCCGACTTCGTTCCTGTGGTTGGCGTGTCTGCGGCGTTCATCCCCCCTGAGCTGTCAGAACCCGCGAACGGTCGCGTCGTCGAACCGCCGATGGTCTCTGACGGCCGGGCGACGGGCAGCGCCTGCCGGGAAGATGCGGCCCGTTCTGGTGCTTCGAGTACTGGAACGCCAGCCTCCGGGCTGGTGAGCCGCGCGGCCTGGAGCACGACGAGGTCGTCGATGAGGTCGACGTGGCGCATCCGCTCCAGTCGGCCGGGTTCATCGTGGGCGCCGGCCATGACCTCGGCGATTAAACGGTCGATGTCGTTGTTGCTGAGCCGCTTGTCGGCGTACTGCTCGACCACCCAATTCGTGTGCATGATGCCGAATTGTTCGGTGTGTCGGGTGAGGTACTGCCAGTGAAGGATGTGGAGCGTGCCAGCCGAGTCGAAGCAGTAGGCCCGTCGGAGGTCGTACGGGTCGTAGTGGATGCGCAGCTTTCCGGTTCGCATGACATCGGGGTCTCCCCGCAGGGCCTTGAGGTCGCGGCTCTTGTAGTCAAGTCGTGCGGCGCGGATCCGGTTGCCGGTGCGGATGGTGCGAGCCTCGGAGGGTAGCAACTTGATCCACTCGTGCTCCCACGACACATCCGGAACCCACCCCTGCTCCGACAGCAGCAACCCCCACATCATGAAAGGGCTGAGGCGTTCGAAGGGGTCGCCTGGGACGACCAGACCGGTGTGGGTGCGGTGGTTGTAAATGTCGATGCATTGCCGGAGTCGGCGCTCATACTCCAGCGGCGTCATCCGCGCGTCCGCGGCAGGGTCCTCCCCTTGCTCGTAGACCGAACCTCCCGTGAAGCCGGGCATAAGCGCCTCGAACATGTCCTTGATGGTGCGGAACACCCTTTCGATCTGCGCCTTGTCGGTCGGTGTGTACGAACGTTGCGGTTCGTAATGGATGCCCGCCTCGGCCATGATGCCTGTGGTGTACATCGAGACGTAGGGCCGTCCATTGTCCGCGACGGCTCCCTCAGGGTGGAAGGCTTGCGAGTAGAACGGGCTGATCTCGTGGGGGCTTCCAACGCTGATCTGCTGGAGCGAGAAGTCACCGGGCGACGTCCACGTCTCCGCGAGTTCAGCGGTCTTGGGTCGGAGGACGTCAGCGACGCAGAGGCCGATGGCGAACTGTGGTGTGTCGGCCGTGACCGCCAGTCCGACGATCGCGCGGGTCGCGAGGTCGAGGGCGAGCGTGATGTCGAGCCGAGCCTTCCGTTTTGTGCGCGGATCCGTGACCCAGACATTGGATTTCGTGGTGTCGAAGAGCACCAGCTCGCCGACGCGCGTAGCCAGACGTTGCACATCGGAGATCTCGGGGACGTTCGATGCTGACACCCGGTTCTTCGCATTGGCGCCGAGGTCGGGGAACGCCGCCCGGAGCTCCGCGACCCGCTTGCGGAGGGTGGACGAGTGCGGCATGGGCAGGACGAGCTTTTCGAGCAAGCAGAACGCGAGGAAGCCCCGCACGATGGCGGCGTTGCTCACCGACGACTTCAGATTGTGCTTGTCGATGTACGCGCACAGTTCAGTGATCACCGGTTCCGGCGTCCTGTGAGTCGACGGACGCAGCAGCCGCTTGTCGACGAGTCCGCTGCCGTTGCCGTCCCCGTAGCGTTCCCGGAGCCGCTGGAGCCGCCGCATCGCGCTCTTGTGTTTGATCCGGCCGCCGTTCCTCAGCCCGGCAGTCTGCGTCTGAGCGGCGATCTCTGCCGCGACGGCCGTCGCTCGCCGTCCGACGGGACGCTGTTCCGGATCAAGGTACGGCGGAGGTACCGCATGCGGTGGCGCGTCCGCGTGCAATCCGGTGTTCAGCACCCGCAGCAGGTCCTGGTCTCGATGTAATCGGTCGAGTGCGCTCTTGGAGAGCCTCGCTTCGACGTCGTGGAGTTTCGGAGCGTCGGGGGAGGCTCTGCCGCCTCGTGCCGCGGCGGAGACCTCTCCGAACGGGACTTCGCCGAGTCGCTCACCCAACGGCGTCTTGAGCAGCACCGTCGCTCCGAGCCGGGCGATGACGACATCCTCGCCGTCCCACCGCAGTTTCGCTCCGACCCTCAGCGTATGCGTCGACTTAGCCAACGGGGCTCGACCTATGTGCGGTGGACGATGGACCGCGTTGAGAACGGCACGGTCATATCGACCGCGAGTCTGCGTTCCCACAGGAGCCGCCGGACGGCGACAATCGCGACGTTCGCTGGCACCGCTTGTTCGGCGGCCGCGTTCGCGAGCTGTCGGACAGTCATGCCATCACGGTGAGCGGCCAGCAACGTTGGGGCGGTGTGCGTGAACAGCGAGTCGGGGACGAACGCGCCGGCAAAGTTCGCGAGGTTCTCCAACGCCGTGGGGTCCGAGCCGGTCCAGACGACGTGGCGGATTCCTGCCTGAGCCAACAATCGGGACACCGCCGCGTGCCGCTCGATCGTCTCGGGGCGCTCCGCGTCGTCAGGGCGTTTCACGTCGACGACCAGAACAGAACCGTCGGCTCCGATGAGAACGAAGTCCGGCGTGTGCAGTCGAACCGCCGAGTCTGCCGGGAATTCAAGCGTGAAGGGCTGCGCGGCGACGTGGACAGCGCCTGGGTGCCAGTCCGCGATGAGCACGAACTTCGACTCAAGTTGCGACTCACACATCACCAGATCTCGGACGGTCCGGCTGTAAAACGCGATTGGCTTGTTCAGCTGCCGTGGGCGACGGGAGTAGTCCCGGGTGGGGTGGCAGAGCACAAGATCCCGCAGCGTGAGCGACGAAAGTGTGCGCTCGTAGCCGGAGCGGCCATTAGCGGTGAGGAGGATGCGTGCTCCGCGGTCTCCCTCACGTCGCTCCGGGAACACAATCCGCCGCGGCCCTCTCACGGGACGGGACAGGCGCGCGCGCTGCCCCGGTCGCAGCCGGGATGAAGCCCGCAGGTCCTCGAGCGCGTCCCAGAGGTCCGACAACATCCGCGGTTGAGGCTCGGCGAGCCGTGAGCTTGACGGATTCCACTCACGGAACACGGGCTCGTCCCAGCGCGCAGCGATCATCAGGGGCCTCCTCGGTCGTGAATGGCCTCAGAGTCGCACGGCGCGCGGCGTCGCAATGACCGCGGGACGTCCCCCACCGGCTCGTCCACATATACCCGTATGGGGTACCGTTATGGGCCCCTGATGTCGAATCGTTCAACCTATGGCATGCGTTCACGGGACGCCGCCCTATCGAACCGTGACAGACGACTGCGGATCCGGTGGGGCTAATGGCGAAGGTGGTTTCTCGGCGAACGCTCAGCGTCTCGGGACACTCGGGCGGCTTCGAGCCACCGCTCGACCGCGTCCGCCGACTGGCCCACCGCTTCGGCGAGCATTGGCACGGGTACCCCGGTCTCGTGCGCGTAAAGGGCTTCGCGCGCTCGTGCGCCCTCCAGTTCCAAAATCTCCCGGTGCGCGTCGTCGACGTGTCGGGACGTCGCCGCGACCTGCCGCAGGAGGCGTTCTTCGTTCGAGTTCACAGCGGATGCTCCTCGTCCAGCTGGTTGTCATGGCCTCGGACGGCATGACAAAATAACCAGCAGGGATCCCCATCCGCTCCGAAAATGTCAGTGGCGAAGGGAAGACGGGCTAGGTCTTCTCGGTGCGCAGCCGACGTGTTCGGTTCACCAGCAACGCACGACTTCGTTGACGTGCTCGCCGGTCGCGACGGCTCACCTGACGGGGAGCCTCGTCGCGCGTTCTGGCGTGCTGTTCTGGCTTGATCAGGGTAGCGCTGCTTCGTTGCTTCACCCAGCCCCGAACGCCGACATCGCCGCGTGACGCAGGATGGCCACGTGAGCGAACTCTCCTCGCCCTTGCAGTTCGCAGGCCAAGACAATCGGGTCGACAGTCAAGGAACCAGCAGCTCCGGAGGGGCGCCATGAGCGCGCCGTGGCCGCGAGCGTCGGATCCTGGACGACTCGAATCTCCAGCGAGGCGTCGGCGGCGTCGCTGGGTTCGAATTGACTGTTTCCGGGTGGAGCGTTCACCGCGGCCAGCAACACCAAAGCGGGCGAGAGTGGTGTCGGTTCCAGGGAGCGTTCTGGCAGGAGGAGCGCGACGGTCTCACCGGCTCGGTACCGACTCAGTTCCGTGGCCGCGATCGCCGCCTGCTCCAGAAGCCCCAGGCTCGTCCCAGCACGCGGCCGCCAGTACGTACCCCCGCCGTTCGTGTCATGTTGCAGAAGCGCAGCGTGGTGAGCCAGGCATTCCGTCCACACAAGCTCGGGGTCGCCTGCGACGAAGCCGCGGCCAACGCGCTCTACGCCGGGGAGCCCCTGCTCAACCAGGTACTGCCAGGCCGCGGGCTGTGAGACGCCGGCTTCCCTCGCGAGCGTGGTTGGAGTGCGGGGTTCCGCCGTTCTCAGGAGCGCCCGTTGCAACGCCCACCGGCCGCGCGGCAACCGCCCACGCGAAGTCAGCTTTTTCTGGTGGTCCCTGTTGAAGACGACCAAGTCCCGCTGGTCCACGGCCACCGCGGCCACCGCGGAGTCGTAACGGGCTCGCTCCCGAAGGCTCTTGCTGATCCGGGCGGTCACGTAGAGCACGCCCACCGGTTGGCGCAGCTCACCGCCGGCGGACACAACGGGGCGCGCGCGAGCAAGCGCAGCGACTTCCGCGTCGACGCGCGCTGGCGATGGAGGGCGCTGCGAGAAGCGGATCCGGAAGAGCACGCCCTCGCCCCTTCGCCGCACATCCCAGTGCATCGGATCCTGGGGCACAACCGGGATCGCCTCGGCGCGCATCAGACGCAGCACCTCGGCGAGGTCGTCCCACATGGACGAGAACTATAAGCACTGCGGTCAAATGACGCCAACTTATAGCCGCTTGAAAACAGGTTCGCCAGCGTCGTTTCGAGCGCGCCCATCGGCTCCAGTGCCGCTCTCACCAGGTGTTGTGACATATACCAGCCTAGAACGTACTGTTCCGCGGCGTACAAGATCGCGGACGGCGGCCGACGTTTACGGCTGGACGCGACCAGAACGCCTGCGTAACTTCCCTACACGACGACGGTTCGGTGCCGTCGACGCGATCTGGTCTCGCGCCCTCGACGGGGCGCTGTTTCTGCGTGCCCGCAGAGAGGTGGTTAAGGTGAATCTGACACGTATCGAATCGTTTCCGGACCTGACCGTCCTTCCGGGATTCGCTCCCGCTGTCGTGTCCAGGATCGGCCCGACTCCACCTGGCAGCGCGGCCTCGCACTTTCCCGTCCTCGGCTCGTATATCGCTGGCGTATTAGCGGCGGGCAAGTTCTCCACGCCACCTCGCGTGGTCGTCGCGGACCCCGAACGGATCGTTCCGCGTCTGGCCCCGCCGGAGTGGCTCACCGACCTCGCGGCCGACGACCGCGGACCGTTGGCCCTGGTGAACGGCGACGGAGCCGCGGCAGATGCGTGGACGAACATCACACCGTTCCTTCGAGGCGCAGAGGACGGCGTCCGTCTCCTGGTCGCGTCCGCAACGCCGTGCCACGCTCTTGACATCGACCCGATTCCGACCAGCGACGCCGATGTCAGGGCGTGGTTTCCATCCCACGCGGCGAGGAACTGCTTCCTCAACACCGTGGCCTGGCGCGCCTGGTGCACCGTCGCCGATCTACCCGCCCCGAGACCAGCGGTCAATGAGCACTTCGTGCGGCGCGTGAATGAGCTGCTCGCGAACACGGTCCGAGCGACCGGCGTCGACGGCCTCCTCGACGCCGACCAGCTCTCCGCCGAACACCTGATCCACCACGCCGCGCAAGGCCTCGTGACGGTCGGGGCCCGGATCATTTGCTGCGGGGCGGAGAAAGACATCGCCGCGCACGGCCCACTGTTCCGTCGCTACCTCGGCCCGGCGTGGCCGACGCTGCACGACGCCGTCAGCACGATCAGGGTGGACGCCCTCGATGATCTCAAGGCGTGCCGCCCGGCCCTGGACACCCTCGCGGGATGTGTCCAGAAAGTCGTCGCATCGCTCGGTTGGGGGTGGGGGCAATGGAACGGCAAGTCACGACTAGTGCCGCGCCGCTGACCGGCGACGACAGCGATTCCGACCTCGCGGTCGCACAGCTTGCACGCATCCGAACGTTGGTCCGACGTCGACGCCTTCCAGCAAGCGTGATTTACGGAGCGCTCCTTGACGCGCTCGAGGAGCTGACCTTCGATCCCCCGGCCATCACCCGGCCCGCACCACACGACCCGGTCGCACAACGCGTCGCCTTACATGCCCGTGAGGTGCTTCAGACCCTCTCCGTCCCGGAAGCGGCGCGAAGACTCCACACGACCGCCGCGAACATCCACGACGCGATCGAGGACCAACAGCTCGTCGCGCACGTAATTCACGGCGAAGACCGCCTTCAGCGCTGGCAATTCGCCGACACCCCGTTAGGGGTCCTACCGCACACGGCTCAGATCGCGCGCGCGGTGGCCCAGCGACACATCGGCCCACTCGAGCTAGACGACCACATGGCTACGCCACAGACCCATCTCGTCGCCATGGGCGAGCTGACCCCCATCACCTGGCTCGCCCGCTTCCGCCCAGCAGCCGTGATCAAAGGCCTGGAGCGGATACCTTCGGAAGGACGACGTGAATGACTGGACAAGCTTCGAGCCGCACCCATGCCACCGGGGGACGATGCGCCTGGAAGATGACCGAACGACGCAGCGCGCGCCGTCGGCGCCGCAATGCGTGGACGGTGAAGCGGGTAGTGACATCCGGCGGCGCGCCGGCGATCGATCACCCTGGTCCCGCGACGCGCACTGCTGGGGGCGACCGGGTCAGCGACAAGTTCTGCGTTCGCTCCGGTCCGGCCACGCCGACCTCCGCCGAGGACGCGAGATGACGCTCCGTGGCCGCTCGGTGATCTCGCTCACATCGGCCGAGCGCGATGTCTGGCCAACGCCTGACGGGCAACCGGGATCGCAATGGTCGGATCTCTCCGATCGTCGGATCGCGTTGCTCGGTGACGTCGAGAGCCACATCTGGGCGTTGCGACGCCGCTTCCGGCAGATCGCCGACGTCTCACCCGATGTTCGAACGATCGTGCAGCTCGGCGACCTGCGCTATTCCAGTCCGACGCGCGTGGGCAAGAAGGTCTGGCGCCGGGGAGCTGAACTAGTTGCAGAGGTGGACGCGATGTGCCGGGCGACGGGCGTCGATCGCTTCCTCCTCGTTCCCGGCAACCATGACTGGCCGCAACGGCTGGCTCAGGAGTTCTCAGCGCACCCGGAGAGGCCATTCCGCCTGGGTGAACGTGTGTGGACGATGCCTCGAGGGTTTCGGTTCGGCCTGGCCGAAGTCCGATGCATGAGCTTCGGGGGAGCGGCGTCGGTGGCCCGTTCGACGTTCCGCCCTGATTGGCACCCGTCGGAGCTTCCATCCGAGGATGAATACCGTGCTGCCGCGGCCGGCCCGCCGGTCGACGTCCTGTTCACTCACGAAGCGGTGGACGCGGGTGTCCCGAGCGTTGAGGACGCTATCGCGAGCCCAGCGCCCACGGGCACCGAGGCCTTTGAGATGGAGCAGTCTCGCTGGTCCCGATCCTGGACCACCTGGCTCGCTCGTTCCGTCCAAGCCAAGCGCGTCTTCCATGGACACATGCACGTGTACGGCTACGGCCGCCTGTCCGATACGCAGCGTGTGATCAGTCTCGCGCCCAACTACGTCCGCTACGGCGGCGGTGGCCTTCTCGATCTTCGAACCCTGGAGTTCACGCTGATGCCCGACCACTCCGGTTACTCCGACATGGATTTCGATGTCTGAGCCGGGGGCGGCCGACCGCGGCGAGCACCGTCTCGGCGTGGTCGTGGCGTCCCGCTCGGACGCGAACCTTGTTCGTGCTGTCGCACGGAAGCTCGACGTGACGCCCGAGCAGTTCCTCCTCTCGTCGGCGGTGGTCGCGGCGGAGAAGGTCGTCGCCGCTGATATTGCAAACAGGCATTGGCGGCGCAAGGTCACGAGCCGCTGGCTCACCTTTGTCTCGGAACGGCAGCTCCAAGATCGATTCGCGCGTCTGCTCAGGCGGGCACGCCACGGTGAGGAGATCGTCATCGTGCTGCATGGGCGGCCCGTCGCGCGACTCGCAGGACTTGACGGCCAGCTCGCGATTCCTGACCGTCGTACACGCTTGCCCCGACGCACGTCGCATCGTGGTGAAGGACAAGGCGACGAACGCGCCGCACAGCCCGGATTTGACGGCCTGGAGGCCGATTCGGAGCTTGTGCGTGCTCACCAGGCCGTCGCCGACGGCGCACTCGATCGTGCTCACGACGAGACGATGGCGGCGTTGATCGCGCGCTCGCTCAGCGAAGAGGCGACCAGCCGGCTGCTGCGGCAGCCCGTGGACGCGGTCCGACAAGCGGCCCACGTCGGCCGCTTGTACGCCTTCACGATTGGGGGACGAGCGCACTTTCCTCGCTGGCAGTTCCACGGCCCGGCAGTCTTGCCGTGGCTGAACGTCATCGTCGCCGCGGCCGGCGGTCCGGCTGCAGTAGCCATGCTCCAAACGTTCATGACGACGCCGTCCGATCACCTCTTGGCAGACAACCGCGCTCAAACGCCACGCGACTGGCTCCGCTCAGGACGGAGCGTGGCCCCGGTAATCGCACTCCTCGAAGGACGAAAGCACACGTGACCGACGCACCTGATGGGCAGCCGCTGCTTCTCGCCCACACGACCTTCAACGATGCGGTCTTTCCCGTCACCGTCAACGAGCCCCTCAACGGAGCCGCCGTGACTGAAGTCGCCCTCGCGCCAGAGCCGGTGTGGCTTCCAACGATGGGCCTCCCCACGACCGTCGTTCGTGTCACCTTCAGTTGCACACCCCTACGCGCGACCCAACTGCTCGGAGCAAGAATCGAAGTGGACGTCAACGCGGAACTGACTGACGTATTCTCCGGCGCAGACGTCTACCCAAGAAGCCTCGAGACGGTTCAACCGACCTCGGTCGGTCCCGGCACATTGCAGGTCGAGACGCGGCTCCCCATGTCACCATTCGTATTTACATATCCCCGCAAGCTCGGACTCAGTCTGCGCGCGCAAGCGTCCTCAGACCAGGATGATGCGTGGTGACCGGGACATCGGCCGCTGCAGCCTGCGTGCGCTGCGTCCGCTAAACGACCCGGCGTGGACATGATCGTCCCGGTAGGCGGTGATCCACGGGTCCTCTCCGGCTCAGACGAGAGGTCTGGTTCTACCGTCAGTCCCGCATCTAGCAGAGCTGTGAGCAGCTTCGCTCTGTGCCGTGCTTCTGACTTCGCTTCGTGTCGGGTAGTCCGGTCGCTAGGGCTGCAGGAGCTCTCGCTCGATGCGTGCGGCGACGGCGTCCCGCATCGGGCGCACGTCTCCTGGTGACCAGGAGGTGGGGTCGGGGAACGACCACTCCAGGACCGTGCCGCGTGGTTCGGCGGGGAGATCGAGGCCGGGCTTCATGAGGACGACGATGTCCGCGTGCTCGAGCAGGCCAGCCGTCAGTCGCCGGGGCATGCGTCCGGTGATGTCGAGGCCCAGTTCGCCGACGGTCGCGGCGATCGAGGGGTTCACCTCCTCGGCGGGGCTGATGCCGGCGGAGGTGGCGGTGTATCGGTCGGGGGCGGCGAGTTCGAGGAGGGCGGCGCCGAGTTGTGAGCGGCCGGCGTTGTGCTTGCAGATGAATAGGACGGTCGGCTTCGTGGTCATGGATGCAGGTCCGGTCAGTTGGTGCAGCACGAGGTGTTGCCGGCAGCCGAATCAGGCGGAGTGCAGCAGGTCGCGTCCTCAACGTCGGGAGTGGCGGTGGCGGCTGGGGTGGTGCAGCAGGAGGTCCCGCCGATGTCGGTGGAGCAGACGCCGGTTTCGGGGAGGACGAGTTCGACCAGGCGCGCGGCGGTGTGGTCGCCGGCGAGTTCGGCGGCGATGGAGCGGACCTGCTCGTAGCCGGTCAGGAGCAGGAACGTGGGCGCGCGGCCGTAGGACTTCATGCCGGCAATGAAGAAGTTCGGCTCCGGGTGCGCCAACTCGGCGACACCGTGCGGGGCAACGGAGCCGCAGGAGTGCAGGTTCGGGTCGATCAGCGGTGCGAGGGCTCGGGGCGCTTCGACGATGTCGTCAAGGCCGAGCCGGATCTCGCGAAGCATGTCGAGGTCGGGCCGGAACCCGGTCGCGTTCACGATGACATCAACGGTCACCGCGAAGGGCTCTCCGGCACGTCGGCCGGTGACGGTGACCTGGTCGCCGTCGGGTCGGACATCGTCGATCTCGAACGACGCGATCTGCCGCACCTGACCGGACTCGACAAGCCCGTGGACGGTGGAACCGAGCTGCCCGCGGGCGGCCAGCCCATCGGCTGCGTCCGCGCCGAGCCGGGCGGTGCCGGCGTTCCGGACAGCCCACAGCACGTCGGTACCCGGCGCGGTCTTGGCGAGGCTGGCGAGCTTGATGAGGGTGTTCGCCGCGGAGTGGCCGGCACCGACGACGAGGACCCGCTTCCCCGCGAACCGGGCACGGTCGGCACCGAGGACGTCAGGCAGTGCGTGGACGACCCTGTCGCCGAGATCCGCGGCGGGTGCGAGCCCAGCGGCAGTGAGAGGGTTCGGGGACGTGTAGGTGCCGGACGTGTCGACGACCGCACGGGCAGTGACGTCGTGCGCACCGTCGGCGGTGTGGAGGCGGAGCAGGAACGGAGTGTCGGCGCGGCCGGTGGAGCGGGTGCGATCCATGCCCTGCCGTGACACCGCCTCCACGCGGATGCCGTACTGGATCACCGGTGCGAGCTGCGGGGTCGCTGCCAGGGGTGCCAGGTACGTGTCGATGAGGTCGTGGCCGGTGGGCAGGGATGATGCCCGGGGTGCTTCCCAGCCGGTGGCTTCGAGGAGACGCCGCGCGGCAGGGTCGATGACGTACTGCCACGGGGAGAACAGCCGCGTGTGTCCCCAGGCGCGGACGCTCGTCCCCACGGTCGGCCCAGCTTCGTAGACGACGACGGGGAGGCCGCGCTCGAGGAGGTGCGCGGCGGCGGCGAGGCCGACGGGGCCGGCGCCGATGACGGCAACGGGGAGTCCGGTGAGGCGGTCCGCGTCGGTCCGGGGTGGGACGGTGAGGGTGAGCGTCATGATCTGCGGCTTCCTGGTCGTTACGCGGTTGCGTTGGTGGGCAGCAGCTCGGCGAGGAGCGTCTGGACGCGGTGTTTGATGTCGTCGCGGATGGGGCGGACGTCCTCGATGCCGCGGCCGGCGGGGTCGGTGAGGTCCCAGTCCTCGTAGCGCTTGCCGGGGAAGATCGGGCAGGCGTCGCCGCAGCCCATGGTGATGACGGCGTCGGAGTCGCGGACGGCGTCGGTGGTGAGGATCTTCGGCTGGTTGCCGGCGATGTCGATGCCGTCTTCGGCCATTGCCTGGATCGCGATCGGGTTGATCTGGTCCTTCGGCGCGCTGCCGGCGGAGAGGACCTCGACGCGGTCGCCGCCGAGGGCTTGGGCGTAGCCGGCGGCCATCTGGGAGCGTCCGGCGTTGTGGACGCAGACGAACAGGATCGTGGGCTTGTCACTCATGGGTGTGTGTCTTTCCGGGTTCAGTGGATGAGGGTGAGCCAGCCGGCGAGGGCGGCGAGGGTGATGGCGAGGACGGGGATGGTGAGGACGATGCCGGTGCGGAAGTACTGCCCCCACCCGATGTGGATGCCCTTCTTCTCCAGCACGTGCAACCAGAGCAGGGTCGCCAGGGAGCCGATGGGGGTGATCTTCGGGCCGAGGTCGGAGCCGATGACGTTGGCGTAGACCATCACCTCGTGCGTGAGCCCGGTCGCGCCGGCGCCGCCGATGGCGAGGGCGGCGATGAGGACGGTGGGCATGTTGTTCATCAGGGACGCGAGGATCGCGATGGTGAACCCGACGCCGAGCGCGGTGACGAGGACCCCGTGGTCACCGAACACGTCGAACAGCGTCGCGAGGTGGTCGGTGAGGCCCTGGTTCTGGAGGCCGTAGACGACGAGGTACATGCCGATGGAGAACAGCACGATCTGCCACGGCGCCTCCCGGATCGTCTTCCACACCGGAATCACCCGACCCGACGGCGCGCTCTTTCCTGCATCACCGGCGCTGACGGTGTCAGTACCGCCGGTGGTGACGAGGACCGGCGCAGCCGTAGTGCGGGCGAAGAGGAACGCGGGCTGCCGGGCGGCGACGAGGACGATGATGACGGCACCCACCCCGGCGACGGCGGCGAGTGGGACGCCGAGCGGGTCGGCGGCGAAGTAGCCGACCAGCAGCAGTGCCAGGACGACCCAGCCGGTGCGGAACGTCGCCCGGTCCGTGACCGCCGCGGCAGGGCTGGTGAGGGCGAGGACGTCGTACCGCTTCGGGATGCTCTTGCCGAAGTAGAGCAGCAGCATGCCGAGCGAGGCGAGGACGGAGACGATGCCGACGGGGATCATGACGGCGGCGTACTCGGCGAAGCCGAGGTGGAAGTAGTCGGCGGAGACGATGTTGACCAGGTTCGACACCACCAGCGGCAGACTGCCGGTGTCGGCGATGAAGCCGGTGGCGAGGATGAACCCGAGCGCAGCCTTCTGCGGCATGTTCAGTGCGCGGAGCATGCCGACGACGATCGGGGTGAGGATCAGTGCGGCCCCGTCGTTGGCGAACACCGCGGCGATGACGGCGCCGAGGCCGACGATCAGGACGAACAGCAGCCGTCCGTTGCCGCGGCCCCAGCGGGCGACGTGGAGGGCTGCCCACTCGAAGAACCCGGCCTCGTCGAGGATCAACGAGATCAGCACCACGGCGACGAAGGTCAGGGTCGCGTTCCAGACGATCCCGACGACGGTCGGGATGTCGGAGAGGCCGACGACGGTGGTGGCGAGGGCGATGACGGCGCCGATGAGTGCGGTGTAGCCGATCGGGAACCCCTTGGGCTGCCAGATCACCACCACGAGCGTCGCGACGAAGATCGCCGCCGCGAGCACAGCCATCACCATCAGGCGCTCACCCCGGCCTGGGTCGCTGCGGCGGCGGCGCGTTCCCAGCCCTGCGCGGCGACCTGCACGGCGTCCCACGGGGACCCGAGCGGCGGCGTGTAGCTGAGGTCGAGATCGATCACGTCATCCACGGTCAGTTCCGCGTGGAGGGCGGTGGCGAACGTGTCGATGCGCTTGCTGATCTCCGCGGTGCGCTGCCCGACGATCTGCGCGCCGAGGAGCTGACCGGTGGTCTGGTCGCCGGTGACGCTGATCGTCAGCGGGACGGCGCCCGGGTAGTACCGCTTGTGGTCATCCGCCACCGTCACCCGCGTCAGCGGCGACACCTCCAGCGGGGCGGTCTCGTGCTGGCGGAGGCCGGTACGGGCAGCGACCAGGTCGAACACCTTCACCACCTGCGTCCCCACGGAACCGGCGAAGACCTTCGAGCCGCCGAGCATGTTCTCCCCGGCGACACGGCCCTGCTTGTGCGCCGTCGTCCCGAGCGGCAACCACGTCGTGTCGAGGAGACGATGGTGCGTCACGACGCAATCACCGGCAGCCCACACGTGCGGCACCCCGGTCCGCATGCTCGCGTCGACGACGATCGCGCCGGCCTGCCCGAGCTGTGCGCCGGCGGCAACGGCGAGGTCCGTGACCGGACGGACACCGACGCAGACCACGACGAGCGCGAACGTGCCCTCCGCATCACCAGACGTCGAGCTGGTGGCGACGCGCCACTGCCCACCTGCCGGGGTGATCCCGGTGACGGTCGACCCGGTCAGGACGGCCGCGCCGTGGCGGCGGACCTCGGCGGTGACGAGGGAGCCAAGTTCCGGGTCGAGGGTGGAGAGCACTTCCGGGCCGCGCTGGATCAGCGTCGTGTCGAACCCACGGGCGACGAGCCCTTCGGTCATCTCCAGGCCGATGTACCCGGCACCGACGACCGCGACCCGGCTCCCCGCCGGCAGCAGCTCGAGGGCAGCGACGACCTGCTCGGCGTCGGTCATGGAGTGCAGCAGGTGGATGCCCGGCTCACCGAACGGCACCCCCGCGGGGCGCACCGGCTCAGCACCGGTCCCGATCAGCAGCTGGTCGTAGGAGATCTCCTCCTCGCCGGCGGGGCCGGTGACGGTGAGACGGCAGCGGTCGACGTCGACGGCGGAGGCCCAGGTGGAGGAGCGGACGGTCATGCCGGCAGCTTCGAGGTCGGTGCGGGTGCGGTGCGCGAGGGACGCTTCCGTGGCGACGTCGCCGGACACCCAGTACGGGATGCCGCAGATGGAGAAGTTCGGGAACTCGTCCGCGAGCACCACCGTCACGTCGGTGGTCGGGTCGAGTTCGCGGGCGCGGAGTGCTGCGGCGATGCCGGCGTCGCTGCCGCCGACGGCGAGGAGGTGAGTCATCAGGCTGGTCCTTCACGGATCGAGCGGGAGCCGAGAGCCGGCAGCTACATCGAAGCACGTCGATATCGATGTGCGCAAATATAGACGCGTGTCGAAGTCCGTGGGAGGATGAGGTCATGACGATCGAGCTGCTTCCCATTCAGGACGTCACCGCGTGCTGCTCGCCCGTCACGACCGAGGCGATGGACCAGGCATCCGCCGAGGTCCTCGCGAAGTCGCTGAAGGCGATCGCCGACCCGGCCCGCTTGCGGCTGATCTCGATGGTCGCAGCGCACGACGGGTCCGAGGCATGCGTGTGTGACCTGCAGGAACCGCTCGGCCTGTCCCAGCCGACCGTGTCCCACCATTTGAAGGTCCTCGTCGACGCCGGGATCCTCCACCGTGAGAAGCGCGGCACCTGGGCGTACTTCTCCCTCGTTCCCGGCGCGCTCGACACCCTCGCCAGCCTCATCACCACGCCAGCCCGATAGTCACGATTTCCACGGCCCCCGAAA
>NZ_QKTF01000022.1:0-33971 GCF_003234745.1 Curtobacterium sp. MCLR17_039 | reverse complement strand
CCGAACGCGGCACCGCCGAGGACGAGGGCGCCGGTCGTGGCGAGGGTGATGGAGGTCTTGAGGCTCTTACGCATCGTGATCAGTCCTTTGCTGTTGTCGCGCTCGGCGCGGTTGCTGTGTGCGCGCCGAACACACCCTTGGTGGGGTGGAGAACCAGCGATGTGCGGCTGGTGAGCGCTCCGGGTGTTTCCCGGTCGTTGCAGGTGATTCGGCGTCGTCCGCCAGACGGATTGGAACGAGTTCTCCGGGCCTGTCGCCCCTAGGCTCGGGTCATGCGGGGAACAACGATCCGACCGACCACGGAGGACGACTGGGAGTCCGTCCGGGCACTGCGGCTCGAGATGCTCCGGGACACCCCGAAGGCGTACGGGGAGCGGCTCGCCGACGCGGAGCGGCTGCAGGAGCGTGACTGGCGTCGACGCGGCCGCCGTGAGCACGACGTCGGCGGGACCACCCTCGCCGCGATCGACGCCGACGGCCGGTGGCTCGGGACGATGGGGGTGTTCGTGCCCGGCCCCCGGGTCGGGCCGCTCCTGGTCGGCGTCTACGTCGCACCGTCGCACCGGGGTCGCACCGCCGGTGTCGCCGATGCGCTGCTCGACGAGATCGAGGTGTGGGCGGCTGCACACGGGTCGGCACTTCGGCTGCGCGTGCACGAGGGGAACACTCGTGCGCAGGCCTTCTACGCCCGACGTGGCTACGAGCCGACGGGTGCGACCGAGGCGTACGTCCTCGAACCGAGCGAACTCGAGGTCGAGATGATCCGGCAGCTGCGGGGATCGCTGTGAGCGGCGGGACGGCCGGAGCTGCCGGGCCCGCCGTGCGGTGGCTGCTGCTCGACGTGGGCGGGGTCCTCGAACTCGTCGACGACGCCGCCTGGCCCGGACGCTTCCGGGCGCGGTGGGCCGAGCGTCTCGGGATGACGACGGACGACTTCTCCGCTCGCCTCGTCGCGGCCGACCTGCCCGACGCCTCCCGTCGGACCGGCGTCGTCGACCGGTACTGGGGCGCGATCGGTACGGCGCTCGGGCTGGGGGCCGACCAGCTCGCCGTCATGCGGGCCGACTTCTGGGATGCGTACTGCGGAACCCTGAACCAGCCGTTGTACGACTTCCTCGCCGGACTCCGCGGCACGATCGGCCTCGCGATCCTGTCGAACTCGGGCGATGGTGCTCGAGAGGAAGAGGAGCGGCGCTTCCGGTTCTCGGCGGTGTTCGACCCGATCTGTTACTCCCACGAGATCGGTGTGAACAAGCCCGATGCCGACGCGTTCCGGATCACCCTCGAGCGCCTCGGGGCGGACCCGGACGAGGTGTTCTTCGTGGACGACGTGCCCGAGAACATCGAGGCCGCACGTGCGCTCTGCATCGGGGCGCACCTGCACGTCGACACCGACGAGACGATCCGGGTGCTCGGTGCGGTCGTGCGGGGGAACGGCCGGGCGACCGGGCGCTGACGGCGGTCTTCGTGAGCATGCCGAGACGGATGCGGCATGATCGGTCCGTGCCTGATGTGAACCCGACCGCCGCGTACCGTGCCGCCCGCGACCAGCTCCTCGCCGCGGACTCTCCCGAAGCGGCACGCGCCGGGTTCCGCTGGCCGGACGTCGGCGACACGTTCAACTGGGCGACCGACTGGTTCGACGTCATCGCGACCGACAACAGCCGCACCGCGCTCTGGATCGTCGAGGAGGACGGTCGTGAGCAGCGGCTCAGCTACGCCGAGATGGCCGCACGGTCCGATCGGCTCGCCGCGCGCCTGCACGGCTTCGGCGTGCAGCAGGGCGACCACGTCCTCGTCATGCTCGGCAACCAGCTCGAGCTCTGGGAGACGATGCTCGCCGTGATCAAGCTCGGTGCGGTCATCCTGCCGACGTCGACCATGCTCGACACCGCGGACCTGCAGGACCGCGTCGACCGGGGCTCCGTGGCGCACGTCGTCACGAACCGGAGCGAGACGCACAAGTACGACGACGTCCGCGGGTCCTTCACGCGCATCGTGATCGGCGGTCCCGCTGACGGGTGGACGGAGTACCCGATCGACCTGGGCGAGCCCGCTCCCACCGACGAGGTCCGTCCCCACGTCGTCACCCGCACGACCGACCCGTGCCTGGTCTACTTCACGTCCGGCACGACGTCGAAGCCGAAGATGGTCGTGCACACCCAGACGTCGTACCCGGTCGGACACCTCAGCACGATGTACTGGCTCGGCGTCCGGCCCGGTGACGTGCACCTGACGATCAGCTCGCCCGGGTGGGGCAAGCACGCCTGGAGCTGCTTCTTCGCGCCGTGGATCGCCGAGGCCACCGTGTTCATCCACAACACCGCGCGCTTCGACCCCGCTGCACTCCTCGCGCAGCTCGAGCGGGCCGAGGTCAACACGTTCTGCGCGCCGCCGACCGCGTGGCGGATGATGCTGCAGTCCGACCTCGGCGTGAAGCCGCGCGCGCTCCGCGAGCTCATCTCGGCCGGCGAGCCGCTCAACCCCGAGGTCATCGGCCGGGTCGAAGCGGCGTGGGGCCTCACCATCCGCGACGGGTACGGGCAGACCGAGACGACGGCGATCATCGGCAACGCCCCGGGTGCCGCCGTGACGCCCGGCGCGATGGGCAAGCCGCTCCCCGGTGTGACCGTGACGCTGCTCGACCCCGTGTCCGGCGAACCGGGCGACGAGGGGGAGGTCTGCCTTGACCTCACCGAGCGGCCCGTCAACCTGATGGCCGAGTACCTCGGCGACCCCGACCGCACGGCCTCGTCGATGCGCGACGGCTTCTTCCACACCGGCGACATCGCCGTCCGCGACGCCGACGGCGAGCTGACCTTCATCGGCCGCACCGACGACGTGTTCAAGTCCTCGGACTACAAGGTGTCGCCGTTCGAGGTGGAGAGCGCGCTGCTGGAGCACCCGGCCGTGGCCGAGAGCGCGGTCGTCCCGGCCCCTGACGACGCCCGTCTCAACGTCGTCAAGGCGTACGTCACGTTGGCCACCGGATGGGAGGCGTCGGCCGAGACCGCCAGGCAGGTCCTGGAGTACGCACGCACGGCTCTCCCCGCCTACGCGCGCGTCCGCCGCGTCGAGTTCGCGGAGCTCCCGAAGACCATCTCGGGCAAGATCCGCCGCGTGGAGCTCCGGGAGCGCGAGGAGCAGTCGGTGAGCAACGGCACGCGCGCCGAGGGGGAGTGGCGCGACGACGAGTTCCCCGGCCTCCGAGCACCCCGCCCGCAGGCCGGCCCCGCTGCCGGCTGACCGGCTGACGGAGATCACCCATGGTCGTCGTACTGCGCCCGTGGTCGCTCGACGACGCGGCTGCGCTCGTCGCCGCCAGTCGGTCGGATCCGGACCTCGCGACGCAGTTCCCGGACGTCGGGCTCGGCGACGATGAACAAGCCCGCACACACGTCAGGGGCGCCCTGCGGTTCGACGGGCAGGCGAAGAACTGGGCGATCGTGGAGGACGGAGTCGCGGTCGGCAACGTCGGACTTGCGGCGATCGAGTTCCGGCACGCCACGGCTTGGGCGCACTACTGGTTGGCGGCCGGTGCTCGCGGCCGCGGGCTCGCCGCTCGTGCGTTGACGAGTGTGTCGACCTGGGGCTTCGATGCCGGGCTCTTCCGCCTCGAACTCGGACACCGCTCGAACAACCCCGCGTCGTGTCGAGTCGCCACGATCGCCGGGTTCCGCGCGGAGGGCGTCGAACGGCAGAAGCTCCGGTACGGCTCGGAGCGGTTCGACGTGGAGACGCACGCCCGGCTGGCGACCGATCCGGTGCCGGACCTGCCCGGTTTCGCGGTCCGGACGACGTCGTGAGGGCTGCCCCGGTCAGTCCTAGGCTCGACACGTGGAACTGATCGAGGACGCCTCACGCGGCGACTGGTTGCTGGCCCGGGCTGGCTCGTTCGCCTCGTTCGGCGGCGTCGCGGGCACCGGGTTCGAGGCGTACGCCCGGATCCTGCACCCGCTCCGAGCGGATCGCGAAGACCGTACGACCGTGGACGAGTACGACGAGCACCCGGTCCTCGAGTCGGCCGAGTGGCGCTGGGCCGACGTCGCCGAGCGCACCCGTCGGACGATCGACCCGCTCGTGTCGTGGCAGACGTTCAGCGGGCGGGACGACGAGTCGGACCTGCCCTTCGACGACGGCTGGGTCGTCCATCCACCCGAAGAGGGCTGGTACGAGCCGAGGCAACTCGCCGCGCTCACCGAGCTCCTCGCCGAGGCGACGTCGACCCCGGACGACCTGGTCGGGGCGATCTGGGACGGATGGGGGGACCTCAACGGGACGTCGACGTTGGGCTTCGGGTGGCAGGGGAGCGGCGAGCCGACGGCGGCCGAGCGCGTTGAGATGCAGGCGCACATCGACCGGAGGCAGGCGCAGCACCGGCGGGAGCAGGCTGCGCTCCGGGAGTCGCTCGCGGGTCCGCGCTTCCTGTGGCCGGCCCGCGAGTGCTTCCTGCTCTCCATGTCCCTGCCGCAGCTCAGCGACCCGTCCTGGACGGACGACGCCCGCGTGGGCACGTACGTCGGCTTCGGGCACACCCCGCAGATGCTCTGGCCCGAGGGGCACGAGTGGGTGCTCGCCACCGAGATCGACTGGGACTCGACGATCGTCGCCGGGTCGCGGTCGCTCGTCGACACGATCCTCGCCGATGCCCGGTTCGAGGCGTACGAGGTCGACGCGGACGCTTCCCTGTCCTCGTGAGGGCCCGAACAGGAGCGATGCAGCCCGGCCGAGACGGTATCGTCGAGCAATGATCAGGTCCATCCGCCGCGGCGAACGGCCCGCCGTGTCCGACGCCGGTCCCCAGCGTCAGCTCACCGACCGCGCGACGCCGGAACTGTGGGGAGCGCTCGTCGGGAGTGCCGTCGCGCTGCCCGGCGTCGAAGAGGGGCACAGTCAGGTGTCGCCGGCGTCGTCACGCGCGTTGTTCCTGCGCGATCAGCGCGACCACGTCGTCCCGTGGACGTCACTGGCGCCGGACGGACGACTCGAGCCCGTGCACCTGCACGGCGTCGAGGACACCTCGGTCCACCTCTGTCTCCCGGTCGCACGGGGAGCCGAACTGACCGAGCTCGGCTGGGCGATCCCGCACCAGTACGAGGACCACGGGACCGAGTTCATGGTCTACGGCCCGCGCAACGTCGAGGAACTCGCGGTCGTGCTGTCGATCATCGAGGAGAGCCTCGCGTTCGCTCGCGACCCTGGCGACGAACGCCCGGCGCACCACCCCGCCTGACCACTTCGCGTCCAGCGACACCTCACGGCCGGCCGCGCGCGTGAACTGTCGCCCAGCGCGAAAACCCGCGCGACCCCGCCACCCCCGCGTCACCCTGTGGGAGCACACATCTCCCCCCAACGGCGGACGCGGCGACGCCGAGCGCTCCCGTAGCGTCGAGGCCGTGATCGAAGTCAGCCATCTCACCAAACAGTACGGTCCGAAGACCGCCGTGGACGACGTCTCCTTCGTCGTGCGTCCCGGCAGTGTGACCGGCTTCCTCGGGCCCAACGGCGCCGGGAAGTCCACCACGATGCGCATGATCATGGGGCTCGACCGGCCCACGTCGGGCAGCGCCACCGTGAACGGCCAGCCGTACACGAGCTTCCGCGACCCGCTCCGGCAGGTCGGCGCCCTGCTCGAGGCGAAGGCCGTGCACTCGGGGCGCAGCGCCTACAACCACCTGCTCTCCCTCGCGGCGACCCACGGCATCCCGAAGTCCCGCGTGCACGAGGTCATCGACATGACCGGCCTCGACTCCGTCGCGAAGAAGCGCGTCGGCGGGTTCTCGCTCGGCATGGGGCAGCGCCTGGGAATCGCTGCCGCACTGCTCGGGGACCCGAAGACCCTGATCCTCGACGAGCCCGTGAACGGCCTCGACCCCGACGGCGTCGTGTGGGTACGACAGCTCGCCCGCCGCATGGCCGCCGACGGCCGCACGGTGTTCCTCTCCAGCCACCTGATGAGCGAGATGGCACAGACCGCCGACCGCGTGGTCGTGCTCGGCCGGGGCAAGGTCCTCGCCGACGCCCCGATCGCCGAGTTCGTCGCCGGTGGTGGCGCCGCTGCCGGCACCGATGCCGCCGTCAGCCGCGTCATCGTCCGCACGCCGGACCCGAACGGCCTGTTCACCGCGATCGGCCCGAACGCCGCGGTCACCCAGCGCGAGGACGGCTCGTTCCTCGTCGTCGGGCCCGACGCCCCGACGGTCGGCAACATCGCTGCGCAGGCCGGCGTCCCCCTGCACGAACTCACCCCGACCGGCGCGAGCCTGGAAGAGGCCTACATGGCCCTCACCCGCGACGACGTCGAGTACCGATCGGAGGGCACCCGATGAGCGCCACCACCTCGCCCACCACGCCGTCGACCCGGATGAGCGGCTCGACCCGCCTGTCGTTCCCGCACCTGGTGCGGAGCGAGTGGATCAAGCTGCGGAGCATCCGGTCCACGTTCTGGTGCTACGCGATCCTGGTCGTCGTCACGATCGGCATGGCAGCGCTGGTCGGTGCGAACACGAACAGCGGCGGCCAGGACCTGCCGACGGACATCGCCAACGGCACCTTCGTCAACGCCAACACCGTCGGCGTCCTGCTCTCGTCGCTCGTCGTCGGCGTGCTCGGCGTCCTCATCATCACCGGTGAGTACGGCACGGGCCAGGTCCGCTCGACGTTCACCGCCGACCCCCGTCGCACCGGCGTGATCCTGGCGAAGGCCACCGTCCTCGCCCTCACGACCTTCGTGGTCAGCGCCGTCGCCACCTGGATCGGCGTCCTCATCTCGCTCCCGCTGCTCGCCGGCAACGGTGTCGAGCCGCAGATCGGTGACCCCTCGGTGTTCCTGCCGATCCTCGGTTCGTCGGTCTTCCTGACCCTGCTGGCGCTCCTCGCCTACGGCATCGGTCTGCTCGTCCGCTCGAGCGCCGGCGGCATCGCGATCACGCTCGGCATCCTGTTGGTCCTGCCGGTGGTGCTGGGCCTGATGGCCGGGCTGATGAACGTCGAGTGGCCGACGAACATCGCCGCGTTCCTGCCGGACATGGCCGGCGGCCAGCTCTACGCCTACGCGTACGACGGCGCGAGCGAGGCCGACAACAGCGGGGTCGTGCTCAACGGATGGGGCGGTTTCGGCGTCCTCGCGGCCGAGGTCCTGGTCATCGGTGGTCTCGCCCTGACGCTCGCGCGCCGTCGCGACGTCTGACGCGACCACCCCACGGCCGGGAGGCGCGGTGCCAGCCGGCACCGCGCCTCCCGTCGTTCCGCGGTGCGGGTCCACCGCGTCACTAGGCTCACAGCGTGCGTTCCGTCCCCGCCCTGCTCCTGCCCGCGATCGCGGGCGTGCTGCTGCTCGCCGCCTGCTCCGGGTCGCCGCCCGTCGACGAGGCCGCGCTGTCCGCCTGGGAGAAGCGCCAGATGGCCACCCACTCGGACCGGGAACTCGGGGCGATGTACGCCGAGGAATCCGCCCGGCAGAGCGCGACGGGGAACGACGACGAGATCGACCGTGGCGTCACGATCACGTTCGCGCACCCGGAAACGGTCGACCACCTCGAGTTCTCGTGCTTCGGCGACGGGCACATGAGCGGTTCCGTCACGGTCGTCTCCGGGAGCACGTCGCGGAACAACATCACCCAGGCGATGCCCTGCGGCGACGGAGAGCAGCGCATCGACCTGCGGCGGACCTGGCGTGCCGACGTGGACAGCATCTCCTTCAACGGGTTCGACAGCGACCGCGACAGCGCCTGGAACGTCCGCGTGATCGGCGCAGAGCCCGTCGAGGACTGACCGAGCGAGCGCTCAGGACCGCCGGACGTCGTACCGGTGCAGGGTGACGCCGTTGTCGTAGCGCTGCTGCTCGAGCAGGTCGAGCTGCACGAGCGGGCGGTGCCCCGAGAGCGGCGGATCGAACAACGGGCGGCCGACGCCGAGCACCGACGGGTGCGTGAAGAGCATGACCTCGTCGAGCAGCCCGGCATCGAGCAGCTGACTCGCGATGCTCGGTCCGCCCACGCCGATGTCGCCTTCGCCGGAGGCACGGATCGAAGCCAGCTCGGCGATCGCGTCGCCGTCGCCACCGATGACCCGGGTGTCGTGGTCGGCGGTGGTCCGTGTGCGGGACACCAGGATCTTCGGCTGCGCGGTCCAGATCTCGCCGTACTCGCGCAGGTACTGCGGCATCGACTCGTCGTGCCGGGCGTCGGGCCAGAACGGGTCCATCATGTCGCGCACCACCCGGCCCTCGACGGACAGGGTCATCGCGGCGGCGCGGGCGTTGAACTCGCGGTGCAGCGGTTCGTCGATCCGGATCCAGTCGGGTCCGTCCAGGCCGTCGTGCTCGCCGGGGGCCCGTTCGACGAACCCGTCGACGGAGACGTTGATCCAGTAGACGAACCTCGCGGGCATGGCATGACTCCTTCGTCGAGCCGAGCGTACGCTCGCGCACGTCGCACGTCGCCCGTCGACACCCGCAGTCCCTCCAGCAGCACCTCCCTCAACGACGAGAGCAGGTCAGGCATGCGCCGATCGTCCACCGCACTCCTCGCCGTCGTGACGTTCCTCGGCGTCGCGACCACGGGCCTCCAGGCTGCACCAGCGGATGCGTCCGCGGTGCCGGGCGGGACCACCCGGGCGACCACCACCACGACCGTGGCGTCGAGCGCCGCGGGCCGGCACGGCCGCGCGGCACCCAGCCACCAGAACCCGGTCGCGCTCGGCCTGCCGGACGGGCAGACGGCGGCGAGCTGCGCCGACCCGACCGTGATCCACGGCGCCGGACGCGACCGCAACTGGTACCTGTACTGCACCACCGACGCGCTCACCGCGACGGAGCAGAACCCGGACGGGTCCCTCGTGCAGCACACGGTGCCCACGTACCGGTCGACCGACCTGACCCACTGGACGTACGTCAACGACGCCTTCCCGACGAAGCCCGCCTGGGTGGGCGACGCGAACGGGATCTGGGCGCCGGATGTCGTGTACCGCGCCGGGGACCGTGGTCGGGCCGGCACCTGGTACCTGTACTACGCGGCGTCGGACACCCCGTCGGCGACGGGGCCGAGCGGCGGCGGCTCCGCGGTCGGGGTGGCGACGAGCTCGAGCCCGACGGGTCCGTGGAAGGACTCCGGCGGACCGGTGGTGGCACCGCAGACCGCGCCGAACGGCGACGGCGCGCGGTGGGCCTTCGACCCCGAGGTCATCACCGACGGCGGCACGACCTACCTGTACTTCGGCAGCTACTTCGGCGGCGTGAACGTCCGGCGGCTCAGCGCGGACGGCCTGCGATCCGACCCGTCGACCGAGCGGCAGATCGCGATCGACAACCGCTACGAGGGCGCGTACCTGATGCGGCACGGCGGCTGGTGGTACTTCATGGGCTCCGCCACGAACTGCTGCAACGGCGCCCTGACCGGCTACGGCGTCTTCGTCGCCCGGTCACGGAGCCCGCTCGGGCCGTTCACGGACCGCGACGGTGTGGCGATCACGAGCACCCGGGTCGGCGGCACGCCCCTGCTCGCGCAGAACGGCAACCGTTGGGTCGGTACCGGTCACAACACCGTGGTCACCGACTTCGCCGGCCAGGACTGGATCATCTACCACGCGGCCGACCGCACCGACCCGTACTACGCGGGGCAGCCGACCTACACGAAGCGGCCGGCGCTGATCGACCCGCTCGACTGGCAGGGCGGCTGGCCGGTCGTCCGCGGTGGGGCGGGGCCGTCCGACACGGTGCAGCCGGGGCCGGTCGCGCAGCCCGGGCAACGGCCGACGTACCGGGCGTCCACCGCCCCGGTCGACGTGCCGGGGCGGACGATCCGCGGGCTGTCGACCTCCTTCGACGATGCCGCGCTGCCGGGGGAGGAGCCCGGAGCGCTGCCCGCCGCGCTCACGTGGACGCGTGCGCCCGACCCGTCCACCTGGACCGTCGCCGACGGCACGTTCCGCTGGCAGACGCAGGACGCCGACATCCACCCGCCGGCGACGCCGCTCGCATCGGTGTTGTCCGAACCCGCGCCCCGTGGTGACTACGTGCTCCAGACCACGGTGGGGGTGGACACTCCGGCCACCGGCGACGGCCTGAACTACGTGCAGGGCGGCCTGATCGTCTGGGGTGACGACGGCAACTACGTCCGGCTCACGTCGAACTCGATCTTCAACACCCGCCAGACCGAGTTCGGCAAGCAGGTGTCCGGGCAACCGGCCGGGGCACCGAGCTACGGGAACATGGTCGTCGGTCCGGTCGGGGACACCACCACGCTCCGGATCGTCCACCGCGAGGTCCGGGGTGAGGGCCGGTACACGGCCTACACCAGCCTGGACGGGCGGCACTTCGTCCGGGGCGGGACCTGGACGGCGGACCTCGGCAGTGCACCCCGCGTCGGGCTCATCTCGCTCGGAGGCCCCGGCTTCACCAGCACCTTCGAGGACCTCCGCGTGAGCACGGTCGCGACGCGTCGCTGACGGCGTGGGTGTGCAAAACACCGGTGTTCGCAGGCTGAACCGCGGTCTGCACGTGTTCGACCCGCGAACACCGGTGTCTTGCAAGCCGCACGGCGCGTTCAGCCGCGAAACGTCGCCCGTCAACGAGATACCCGTCGGGATGCGAAGATGCATCGTTGGTGCCGGAGCCGAGAACGAGGGTTGGATGATCCCGACGGAAGAACACGACGCGAGCGCGCCGCTGCTCGACGGTCGGTACCGCGTGGAGCAAGCGATCGGCCAGGGCGGCATGTCCGTCGTCTACCGGGGTGTGGACGAGAGCCTGCACCGCCCGGTCGCGATCAAGCTCTTC
This sequence comes from Curtobacterium sp. MCLR17_039, assembly GCF_003234745.1. Taxonomy (NCBI): domain Bacteria; kingdom Bacillati; phylum Actinomycetota; class Actinomycetes; order Micrococcales; family Microbacteriaceae; genus Curtobacterium; species Curtobacterium sp. MCLR17_039. The sequence continues at coordinate 23,194 of NZ_QKTF01000022.1, read as the reverse complement.
CACGCAGGCATCGTCGACATCGCCCGGCAGGAGGCCGAACTCGGCGTGCTGGCGTCCCTCGAGCACCACAACCTCGTCAGCCTGCTCGACGCCGGTGTCGTCACCGGGCAGGACGGCACGCAGCAGCGCTACATCGTGATGTCGCTCGTCGTCGGGCAGGACCTCGAGGAGCGCCTGGCCGTCGGCCCGCTCGCCTCGCGGCACATCGCCGAGATCGGCTACGACATGGCCGAGGCCCTCGACTACATCCACGCCCACGGCGTCGTGCACCGCGACATCAAGCCGTCGAACATCCTGCTCGTCGACTACGGCAACGGCTCCGACCGGGCCCGCGCGCGCCTGACCGACTTCGGCATCGCGCTCGCCGCCGGCGTCGAACGCCTGACCGCCGACGGCGTGACCACCGGCACCGCCGCGTACCTCAGCCCCGAGCAGGCGCGCGGCGGCGAGGTCGGCCCGCCGAGCGACGTCTACTCGCTCGGCCTCGTGCTGCTGCAGTGCTTCACCCGCCGTCGCGAGTTCCCGGGCTCGCTCGTCGAGTCCGCCGTCGCCCGGCTGTCCCGCGACCCCGTGGTCCCCGAGCCCCTGCCCGAGCACTGGAAGCACCTGCTCCGTGCCATGACTGCGCAGGACCCCGCGGCCCGCCCGCTCGGCGCCGAGCTGGTCACGATGCTCCGCGACGTCGTGATCGCGGAGACCGCCACGAGCGACCACGTGGTCGAGCCGACCGACGAGACGGCTCCGGTACCGATGCGCCCCGAGACCGACCGCCCGGCGACCCTCGACACCCTGCCCGACGAGTCGCTGCAGCGCACCACGGCGATGGCGGCCCGGCTCTTCGACGCTCCGATCGCCCTGGTCGAGGTCCTCGACGAGGACCGCGAGTGGTCCCAGTCGTACATCGCCGAGGGCGTCGACGAGGCAGCCCGCAGCATCAGCTTCCGCAACGGCTTCGCCCCGGTTCCCGTCCCCGTCGTGATCCCGGACGGCTCCGCGCACCCCGAAATGCGGAACAGCCCCCTGGTCACCGGCCCGCTCGGCATCCGCTTCTACGTCAGCGTCCCGCTCGTGAAGCACGACGGCGCACCGATCGGCACCCTCGCCGTGCTCGACACCCGCCCGCGGCAGGCCACCGAGGACGACCTCGCGAACCTCCGCGACCTTGCGGCGCTCGCCGTCTCGCAGCTCGAGATCCGCCAGGAGTCCCTGCGCACGACCAGCGACTCGCTGCCGGTCCCACGGGTGGTCGGCGACCACACCGCCTGACGGGAGGCCCGGTGCCAGCCCGCACCGCGCCTCCCGACCGCGTGGTGGTCGCGCCCCCCGCCGCGCCCACGCCGTCCGCCGAGCGGTCACGATTCTTCGCCTGGCGCGCTCCCGCGCGACGGTCCGTGACCGCTCGACCACCTGCCAGCGGTGCGTCGTGACCACTCGCGGATCCGATGCCCGGCTGACCGACTCCCGCCGAGCGGGCGGAATGCCGGGGTGTCTCCGTGTGCCGACCCGGGTGTTCCGCCCGTTCGTGGTGGTGCGGGTTCGCGCGTCGGTTGGTGCTGCCGAGCGGGCGGAATGCCGGGGTGTCTCCGTGTGCCGACCCGGGTGTTCCGCCCGTTCGTGGTGGTGCGGGTTCGCGCGTCGGTTGGTGCTGCCGAGCGGGCGGAATGCCGGGGTGCCTCCGTGTGCTGACCCGGGTGTTCCGCCCGTTCGTGGTGGTGGGGGTTCGTGCGCGTCGGTTGGCGCTGCCGAGCGGGCGAAATGCCGGGGTGCGTCCGTGTGCTGACCCGGGTGTTCCGCCCGTTCGTGGTGGTGGGGGTTCGTGCGCGGTGGGGCGGCGCTGCCGAGCGGGCGAAAGGTCGGGGTGTGTCCGTGTGTCGACCCGGGTGTTCCGCCCGTTCGTGCGGGGCGCGCTCAGCCGAGGCGGGTCGCGGCCAGGCCGCCGTCCACGTCGATCGTGGCGCCGTGCACGAAGGTCGCCTCGTCGGAGGCCACCCAGCGCACGGCGAAGGCGACGTCGACGGGGCGGACGGGTGCTCCGGCGGGGGTGCCCGCCGTCATCTGCGCGAGGACGTCGTGCGAGTCCGCGTTGCCCGGTGTCGCGGTGGCCCCGGGCGACACGGTCGACACCCGGACACCGTGCGGTCCGAACTCGGCTGCCCAGGCGCGGGTCAGCTGCTCGACCGCGGCCTTCGTCGCCGGGTAGAGCGCCGTGAACGGGACACCGACGCGGGACATCCACGAGCCGACGTTCACGACGACGCCCGAGCCGCGTTCGACCATCGCAGGGGCCAGCGCTCCGACCAGCACGTGCGGCGCGCGGACGTTCGTGGCCCAGAGGGCTTCGGCGTCGTCGTCGGCGAGCAGTGCGGTGGGGCCGACCGGGTAGACGCCGGCGTTGTTGACGAGCACGTCGACCCGGCCGCCGAGGGCCTCGGTGGCGCGGGCGGCGAGGTCACGGACCGCGTCGGGGTGGGTGTTCAGGTCGCCGATCACGGCCACGGCGGTGCCTCCGGACGCGGTGATGGTGTCCACCACGGCCTGCGTGCGCTCCGGGTCGCGGCCGGCGACCGCGACGGTGGCGCCGGAGGCGGCGAGGACACGGGCGACGGCTTCACCGATGCCGCTCGAGGCGCCGGTCACCAGCGCGGCGCGGCCGGCCAGTCGGTCGTCGGTGGTCAGGGAGTCGAGGAGTGCTTCGTTGGTCTGCATGCTCCGATGCTCGGTCCGACGGACCCGGCGGTGATTGCCCAGGACTCCGGAGTGCTTGCCGGATCCCGCGCGGGCACCACTCGCGTCGGATGCCTCGACAGAATGGGCACATGGACGACGTCACCTCGGACCGGCTGGACCGTGCGCTGCGGAGCGTCCTCGCCCACCTCGACGACACGGAACGCGCCGGACGGCTCGGCCTCCGCCTGGCCCGGGTCGACCGTCCGACCGACCTCGGGTACCAGCGCTACACGCCGTCGGTGTCGGTGGTGCTCGCCGGACGGAAGCGCTCGATAGTGGGGGACGACGACCAGCTCTGGGGTCGGGAACGCTTCATCATCACGCCCGTCGACCTGCCCGTGATCGCCGGGGTGGTCGAGGTCGAACCACCCGCGGGGTTCGTCGCGGTCGTCTGGCAGCTCGACCCCGCGGTGGTGGCCGAGGTCGCGACGGCGATGTCCCGCCCGCACCAGGACGAGGCGCCGCCGGCACGGCTCGGCAGCTGGACCCCGGCCCTGGCGGATGCGTTCGCCCGACTCGTCGGACTGCTCGATGCTCCGGAGGACATGGCCGTCCTCGCCCCGCTCGTCACCCGCGAGGTGGTGCTCCGCCTGCTGCAGACGGACCAGGCATCGCGCATCCTTGCCGCGATCGGCAACCGGGACGGCGACGTCGTCGCCGCGGCCACCGCCCTGCTCACAGAACGGCTGGCGGACCCGTGGTCGGTGGCGGTCCTGGCTGCGGCGGTCCGGACGAGCGAGTCGACACTGTTCGCACGCTTCCGGCAGGTCACCGGCATGAGCCCCGTGCAGTACCTGCGGCGGCTGCGTCTGGGGGAGGCCCGGCGGCGGATGATCGTGCTCGGTGACACCGCCGCCCAGGCTGCGGCGGCGGTGGGGTACCGGAGCGCCTCGCACTTCTCGCGTGACTACCGCGCGCTGCACGGCCGGCCACCGGCTGCCGACGCCGGTCGGACCCGTGCACTGCTCGCACGGGGTGAGATCGCGATCGCTTGACGCGAGTCAGTGCTCGGTGAGGGCCGCAGCGTAGGCTCGGACGGACCGGTGGTACCGGGGGAGTGTCGGCTCGACGGCCTCGATCGCGACGCGCAGCGCCTCGGCGGAGCGTCCCGCGCTGTGCAGGGCGAGCGCGAGGAACACCCGCGGTGCCGCCCCGGTGGCCGGGTGCTCCGGCGCGTCGCGGAGCATCGCGATGGCCGCGTCGATCCGGCCGAGGTTCCGCAGGGTCGAGGCGTGCTGGACGACCATCCTGGCTGCGCGGTCCGGGTCGACGGAGTCCAGGCCGGCTGCGGTCGCGGCGGCGTACTGCACGTCGGCATCGGCCTCGTGTCCGCCTGAGTCGAAGGCACCCCCGAGCTCGAACGCGCCGAGCGCTGCGTGCGGAGCGTCGGCGGCGAGGTCGCGCATCCGCTCGATCCGCTGCTGGTCGTCGATCGTCTCGTCGTCCCACAGCGCGGCGACGCGTGACTCCCAGTCCCCGGTGCTCATCCAGCGAGCGTAGCGCCGTCGGTGATCGTCGCGCGGAACGAGCGGACCAGCGGTTCGCCGGGCTGCACGACGGCGGGGGTGTCCCACGCCAGGGCCGAGCCGATCGCGGGGTACTCCTCGGCGCGGACGAACCAGGGGTCGTCGTGGTCGAGGGCCTCGATCCGGATCGTCGCCGGACCGCCGTCGAACACCGCCGACCAGGTGATCCAGGGTGTGATCGAGCCGTGCACGGCGGTCTCGCCCTCGGCGTCGGCGGTCCGGACGGCGACCCCCGTGCACTCGGGGAACCGCCAGAAGAAGCCGCCGTAGCCGGCTCCGGCTCGGCCGTTGCTGCCCGGGCCCCCGAGGTGCACCGGGGTGTCACCCGGGGTGCGGAACGTCGACGACCAGTACAGCTCCCACCCGCTGGCGACCGCACGCCAGCGGAGGGTGCGGTCCTCGCGCAGGACCACGGCGCGGTCCGGACCCCGCCAGACGAGCGCTTCGGTGGACATCGTGTCGTGCTGCTCGGCGTGCACCACCTCGACCGAGCCGTGGTCGTCGCGCCAGGCGTAGCCGAGCCCCGCGACGTAGGTCCGGCCGCCCCAGCAGTTCACGCCGTCGACGTCGGGGATCGCGACGCCGACGCCGCAGTGCCAGTCGTGGTCGCCGGGGTGGTGCGCGCTGACGACGGTGCCGCCGAGGGTCCGGACCGGGTGCAGGTACGGGCGAGGGGACGACGTGGCGATCGTGCCGGCGCCGCTGTGTTCGACGGCGACCTCGACGCCGTCCACGACGAGTGCGCGGATGCCGTCGTCGGTGCTCACACCACCGACGCTACCCGCGCGTCAGCCGGGCGAGCACGACGCTGTCGAGCGCCTCGTGCGGGTCACCCTCCGGTGTCGTCGCGGTGCGCGGCCGGACCTCGGCGACCAGGACGTCCCACCGGTCGTCGAGCTGCAGGGCGGCGAGGTCGTCGGCCGGCGCGGGGAACCGGTACTCCCGCAGCTCGGGCGGCAGGTCGTCGTGCGGGGGAGCGGCGTGCGCGGTGGCGAGCAGGTGCCCACCGACGTCGACGAAGCCGGCGGCCCGACGCAGGATGTCGGCTCGGGGGATCTCCACCGGCCACGACTGCAGGAACGACGCGGTCACCAGGTCGAACCGCGCGGCGGTGTCCCACCGGCCGAGGTCAGCGGCGACGAACGCCGTCCGGTCCTGCACCCCGGCGGCGACGGCAGCCCGCGAACCACGCTGGAGCGCCGTCACGGACAGGTCGATGCCCGTCACGTCCCAGCCCTGCTCGGCGAGCCACACCACGTCGCCGCCCTCGCCGCAGCCGAGGTCGAGCGCCCGCCCCACCGGCAGCCCCCACGTCACCGAGGCGAGCACGGCGTTCACCCGGCCGGACCAGATGCCGTCGCGCTCGGCGTAGCGGGCCTCCCACCACTCCCGGGCGGACGGTGTGGCGGTGGCGGCAGTGGCGGCGGTGGCAGGTCCGGCGGCGGAGCCGTCGTGGTGGGTCTGCATGCAGCTACTCCAGTGCACGTGCCGGGCCGAACCCAAGCGGTGTTGCCGACCCGGCAACACCGCACCGTGCGAGGCGGGCGCGACCCGGGCCTCCCGTCCGCCCCGATCGTGAGCAGAAGGTGTCGGGTCGGCTCGACGGACCCGACCATTCCTGCTCACGAAGCGAGCGAGCGACCGCGAGCGCCCCCCTACTCGTCGGCGGGCAGCGGCTCGGCGTGCTCGATGCGTGCGCTCGCCGTGGCCATGTGCGCGTCCATCGCGCGCTGCACGGCGGACACGTCGCGGACGCGCAAGGCCTCGAAGACGGCGCGGTGCTCGTGGAACGCGGCCTCGGTCGCCTGCCGGGTCTGCACGCGCCGCGCGACCCAGACGCTCAGCATCGAGCGCAGGCTCTGCAGCAGGTCGGCGAGCACGTCGTTGCCGGACGCCCGCGCCAGCAGGACGTGGAACCGGACGTCGGCGTCGATGAAGGCCTGCGGGTCGTCGAGCGTCGCCTCCTGCCGGACCAGGTACTCGCCGAGCTCGGTGATCTGCTCATCGGTGGCGCGCTGCGCGGCGAGGATCGCGGCCGTGCGCTCCAGCGAGGACCGGATCTCGAGCAGCTCGCGGGTGCGGTTCGACGCGAGCATGAGGCCCCACGACAGGGTCGTCGGGAGCAGGTCCGAGGTGCCTCCGCGCAGGTAGGTACCCGAGCCTGGGCGGATCTGCACGATGCCCAGGATCTCGAGGGCGGCGAGGGCCTCACGGACGGCCGAGCGTCCGACGCCGAGCCGCTCGGACAGGATCCGCTCCGAGGGCAGCCGTGAGCCGGGGGCCAGTTCGCCGGCGGTGAGCAGCGAGACGAGCTGTCGGGCGACCACCGAGGCGGGGGACCCGACGGGCACGGACTCGAGTTCGAGTCGGATGTTGAGGGGGTCGTCCGGGCTGAACGCGGGCATGCAGTGAGCGTACCGGTCGGTCAACCGGTTGCGTGGGGAGCGGCGCTGAGGCGGCCGACATTGCGCAAGAAGCAGCGCGGAACGCGCGGAATGGTCAACCGGTTGACAAGTTGACCGACCGCGACGCACACTGGATCAGGCGCACCGATGCGCCCGCTCTCGATCCGCGCAGCAGCACGGAGCGTCCCGGCGAAGCCGACCGGAACATCCCGGCCCGGCCGCCAGGAGCGTCCCGGCGCAGCCGCCAGGACCGTCCCAGCCCAGCCGCCAGGACCGTCCCGGCGCAGCCGCCAGGACGGGAGTCGTACCACCCCCACCGAGCAGGAGTCATCGTGGACATCCCCGCCACGCGAGGCATCCCCACCTCGGTCGTCGAGAAGACGGCCATCCGCAAGATCGCGATCCGCATCGTGCCGTTCGTGGCACTGATGTTCTTCATCAACTTCCTCGACCGCACCGCGATCTCCTTCGCCGCCCCCAACGGCATGGAGGCCGACCTCGGCCTGACCGCCGCCCAGTTCGGCTTCGCGTCCGGTGTGTTCTTCATCGGTTACCTCGTGCTCGAGGTGCCGTCCAACCTGGCGCTGCACAAGTTCGGCGCCCGGATCTGGCTCGCCCGCATCATGATCACGTGGGGCATCGTGTCCCTGCTCTTCACGTGGGTGCAGAACTACCCGCAGCTCGTCGGCCTGCGCTTCCTGCTCGGCATCGCCGAGGCCGGCTTCTTCCCCGGCGCGATCCTGTTCCTGTCGACCTGGGTCCCGGCCCGTCACCGCGGCAAGATGCTCGCGCTGTTCTACCTGGCGCAGCCGCTCACGAGCGTCATCGGTTCCCCGCTCGCCGGCTGGCTGATGACCCACGAGGGGATCCTCGGCGGCCTGGCCGGATGGCGCTTCATGTTCCTCTGCGTCTCGATCCCGGCGATCATCGTCGGCGTCCTGTGCCTCTTCGTCCTCAAGGACAAGCCGTCGCAGGCGAAGTGGCTCGACGAGGACGAGAAGGTCTGGCTGGAGACGACGCTCGCTGCCGAGAGTGCCGCGAAGGGCGGCGGGGACGGTCACGGCAAGGGCGGCCTGCGTGCGGCCTTCGGCTCCGGCCGTGTCTGGATGCTCGCCGCGGTGTACTTCGGCTTCATCTACGGCCTCTACGCGCTCAGCTTCTTCCTGCCGACGATCATCGACGGCTTCCAGGAGCAGTTCGGCACCACGTTCGACCTGTTCCAGAAGGGCCTCATCACGGCCATCCCGTACGTGCCCGCCGCGGTGGTCCTGTACTTCTGGTCGCGTGACGCCTTCCGTCGTGGCGTCCGGGTCTGGCACATCGCCGTCCCGGCCCTGGTCGGTGGCCTGAGCATCCCGGTCGCGCTCTACATGAACAGCCCGGCCGCCACCGTCGCGGTCATCGCGATCACCGCGTGTGCGATCTTCGCGGCCCTGCCGAACTTCTGGACGGTCCCGACGCAGTTCCTGACCGGTGCCGCCGCAGCCGCGGGGGTCGCCCTCATCAACACCGTCGGCAACCTCGGTGGGTTCGCCGCTCCGTACATCACGGGTGCGGTGAGCGAGTGGACCGGCGGGTACCAGGTGCCGATGTTCATCGTCGGGTTCTTCATGGTGCTGTCGAGCGTGCTGATGTTCGTGCTCGGCCGGAACACGAAGCGCAACGAAGCGGCCGCCGCGGAGTCCGCAGCCGACACCGCGGTCGCCGCCACGGACGGACCGACCGCCATCGCGAAGGAGGCCGGCGCATGACCCGCCTGTTCAACGACCCCGCGGACTTCGCCGACGAGATGGTGGACGGCTTCGTCGCCGCCAACCGCGCCCGGGTGCGCAAGGTGCACGGCGGGGTCGCCCGCTCCACCACCAGCCCCGAGGGCACCGTCGCGCTCGTCGTCGGCGGTGGCTCCGGCCACTACCCGGCCTTCGGTGGCCTCGTCGGGTACGGCCTGGCGGCCGGTGCCGCGATGGGCAACCTGTTCGCCAGCCCGAGTGCCCAGCAGGTCACCGCGGTCGCGAGGGCGTCCGAGCACGGCGGCGGCGTGCTGCTGAGCTACGGCAACTACGCCGGCGACGTCCTCAACTTCGACGCGGCGGCACGGGCACTCGAAGCGCAGGGCATCGACGTCCGCACGGTCCGCGTGACCGACGACGTCGCGTCCGCGCCCGCCGACCAGGCACACAAGCGCCGCGGCATCGCGGGGGACCTCTGCGTGTTCAAGGTGGCCGGCGCGGCCGCGGAACGCGGCGACGACCTCGACGCGGTCACCGCGATCGCGACCAGGGCCAACGCCCGCACCCGCAGCTTCGGGGTCGCGTTCTCGGGGTGCTCCCTGCCCGGCGCCGACGAGCCGCTCTTCACCGTCCCCGAGGGGCGCATGGCCATCGGCATGGGCATCCACGGCGAACGCGGCATCGCCGAGGCCGACGTCCCCACCGCGGACGGCCTGGCCGACCTGCTCGTCGACAAGCTCCTCACCGAGCGACCCGACGGCACCGGCACCGGCACCACAACACACGGCACCGCACCAGACACCGCAACAGCACCCGCCGGCCCCCGCGTCGTCCCGATCCTCAACGGCCTCGGCTCGGTGAAGTACGAGGAACTCTTCGTCGTCTTCGGCGCCGTCCAGCGGAAGCTCACCGACGCCGGCATCGTCGTCGTCGAGCCCGAGGTCGGCGAACTCGTCACGAGCTTCGACATGGCGGGCGTCTCGCTCACCCTGTTCTGGCTCGACGACGAACTCGAGCAGCTCTGGGCCGCCCCCGCCGACGCCCCGGCGTACCGCAAGGGCGGCGCCGTCCCGCAGCAGCCCGTGCCGGTCGAGGTGCTCGAAGCCGGCGTGGTCGTGCCCGTGACGCCCGGCACCGAGGAGTCCCAGTCCTCGGCTGCCCGCGTCGCGAGCGCGATCACCGCGATCCGCGCCACCATCGACGACCACGCCGACGAGCTCGGCCGCATCGACGCCGTCGCCGGTGACGGCGACCACGGCATCGGCATGCAGCGCGGCTCCACCGCCGCCGACCGTGCGGCACAGGACGCCGCCGCCCGTGGCGCCGGCGCCGGTTCGGTCCTCGCGATCGCCGGCGACGCGTGGTCCGACAAGGCCGGTGGGACGTCCGGTGCGATCTGGGGTGCCGCCCTGGAGGCCCTGGGTCGCGTCCTCGGGGACGAGTCCCGTCCGACACCCGCCACCGTCCAGAGCGCGGTGCACGCCGCCGCCGAAGCCGTCCTGGCCTTCGGAGCCGTCCCCGGCGACAAGACGATGGTCGACGCGCTCGTGCCGTTCGACCAGGTCTTCTCCGCCCGGGTCGCCGCCGGCGACGAACTCGTCGACGCCTGGTCGGCCGCCTCGGCCGCAGCACAGACCGCGGCGGACGCCACGGCCGACCTGTTGCCCCGGATGGGCCGCGCCCGCACCCACGGCGAGGACGCCGTCGGCACCCCGGACGCCGGCGCGATCTCGTTCGCGCTCATCACCGCCGCTGTCCTGACGACCATCGCCGTCCCCGCCTGACCCCCACCACGAAAGGCACACCCGCATGAGTGAGCAGCAGTTCCGCATCGTCGTCGGTTCGGACGACGCCGGCTTCGACTACAAGGAGGTCATCAAGGCCGACCTGGCGAAGGACCCCCGCGTGGCCTCCGTCGTCGATGTGGGCGTGGACGCCGACGGCCACACGGCCTACCCGCACGTCGCCGTCGACGCCGCCCGTCTGGTGGCGAACGGCGAGGCCGACCGCGCGATCCTGATCTGCGGCACCGGCCTCGGCGTCGCGATCGCGGCGAACAAGGTCCCCGGTATCCGCGCCGTGACCGCGCACGACTCGTTCTCGGTGGAGCGCTCGATCCTGTCGAACGACGCCCAGGTGCTCTGCATGGGCCAGCGCGTCGTCGGGGTCGAGGTCGCGCGCCGGATGGCGAAGGAGTGGCTCGGCTACACCTTCGACCGGACGAGCGCGAGCGCCGAGAAGGTCAACGCGATCTGTGCCTACGACGGCTCCGCCCCGGTCGGGGCCGACGCCTGATGCCCGCGACCACGGCGGCCGCCCCGGTGACGATCGGGGTGTCGCTCAAGATGTACTTCAGCCATGCCCGGACGCTCGCGTGGGCGGCCGCCGTGGCCGACATCGCCCGGAGCCACCCGGCGGTGCGGTCCGGCGCGGTCGAGCTCTTCGTGGTGCCGACGTTCCCGTCGCTCGTCCCCGTCCGAGCGATCCTGACCGGGTCAGGCGCTCCGGTGCTGCTCGGTGCCCAGGACCTCGCCTGGGCCGACGAGGGTGCCTTCACCGGCGAGGTCTCCGGCGCCGAACTCCGTGACATCGGGGTCGACCTCGTCGAGATCGCACACGCCGAGCGCCGCTCCCTGTTCCACGAGACGGACGACGAGATCGCCGGCAAGGTGCACGCGGCGTACCGCAACCACCTGCGGCCCCTGGTCTGCATCGGCGAGACCGAGCGCGCTGCCGACGGCGACCCCGCGGCCGCGATCGCCGAGGTCACCGCGCAGCTCGACCGGTTCCTGGCGACCGCGACCGCCGACGGCCTCGCCGGACCGCTCATCGCCGCGTACGAGCCGGTGTGGGCGATCGGTGCCCCGCAGCCCGCGCCCGACGAGCACATCGTCGCGGTCCTGGCCGGCATCGAGCAGCACCTGGCGACCCGGCCGGAGCTCGCCGGCTCCGTCGCGATCTACGGCGGCAGTGCCGGTCCGGGCCTGCTGACCCGGGGTGCCGGACGCATCGGCGGCCTGTTCCTCGGCCGCTTCGCCCACGACCCCGAGGCGATCCGCACGATCCTCGACGAAGCCGAGGCGCTGGCCGCGACGCAGGACGGAGCACCGGCATGACCTCCCTGCTCGGCCTCTCCACCTACGCCTACTTCTGGCGCATGTCCGACTGCGTCCCGTCGCCGATGTCCCTCGACGACGCCCTGCGCGACGCCGCGTCGCACGACGGCGTCGACCTGTTCCAGATCTGCGACCACCTGCCGCTCGACACCGCGACCGACGAGCGCCTGGCCTCGATCCGGTCCCTGGCCGCCGACCTCGGTCTCACGCTCGAGGTCGGCACCCGAGGCACCCGGCCGGAGCACCTCGCCCGGTACCTGCACGTCGCGCAGCAGCTCGGCGCAACGCTCGTGCGCAGCATGTGGACGAGCGGCGACGACCAGCCGGACGCGGCCGAAACCGAACGACGCCTGCGGCAGGCGCTCCCCGCCTACGAGCGTGCGGGCGTGACCCTCGCGCTGGAGACCTACGAGGTCGTCGCCACCGCCGACCTCGTCGCGGTCGTCCGGGCGATCGGCTCCGACCGCCTCGGCGTCTGCCTCGACCCGGCGAACACCGTGGCACGGCTCGAACACCCGGGGGACGTCGTGGCGATGACCGCCCCGCACGTCGTCAACTGGCATGTCAAGGACTCCGCCTTCACCCGCTCACCGGGCTGGGTCGGTTTCCAGTACACCGGCGTCCGCACGGGCACCGGGATCCTCGACTACACCGCCGTCCGAGCCGCAGTCGAGCCCGACCGCCGTGGGATCAACCGCGTCATCGAGTTCTGGCTGCCGTGGCAGGACGAGCACGCGGGCGCCGAACCGCTGCCGGGGGAGACCCCCGCACAGACCACCACCCGCATCGAAGCGGCGTGGACCGAACACACCATCGAGTACATCAGGAGCAAGGAATCATGACCGACACCGTCACCACCCCCCACACCGTCGCTGCCGGATCCGGCACGGCCGACGTCACCGTCGCCGTGATCGGTGCCGGCGGCAAGATGGGCACCCGCGTCTCGAACAACTTCGCGAAGAGCGAGTACACCACCCTCTACAGCGAGGCCTCGCCCGCCGGCCAGGAGCGCATCCAGGCCCTCGGCCGCGAGATCACCGACAGCCTCGACGCCGCGAAGGCCGCCGACGTCGTCATCCTCGCCGTCCCGGACGTCCTGCTCGGCACCATCTCCGAGCAGCTCGTCCCCGTCATGAAGTCAGGCGCCAGCATCCTGACGCTCGACCCGGCCGCCGCCTACGCGGGTCTCCTCGCCAAGCGCGAGGACATCCACTACGCCGTGGCGCACCCGTGCCACCCGTCGGTGTTCCTCGAGCGCACCACCAAGGCCGAGTGGGACGACACCTTCGGTGGCATCGCCGCCCCGCAGGAGGTCATCGCGGCCTTCGACGCCTCGGAGTCGCTCGGCGACGAGGGCGACCGCGCCAAGGCCGTCGCCGAGGCCGTCATCACCACGATGTACGCCCCGGTCATCCAGGTGCACTGGGTCACGGTGAAGCAGCTGGCCGTGCTCGAGCCGACCCTGGTCGAGACGATCGCCTGCATGATCGGCGACTTCCTCAACGACGCCCTCGAAGAAACGGTCACCGGTGTCGGCGTGCCCCGTGAGGCCGCCCGCGCCATGCTCTACGGCCACACGTGGATCGCGCTGACCAATGGCCTGCGCGGCTCGAACCCGTTCTCCGACGCCTGCCACATCGCGATGGGCTACGGCCGCGAGAAGCTCATCAAGGAGGACTGGAAGCAGGTCTTCGACGACAGCGAGCTCGACTCGGTCATCGCGAAGATGCTCAAGATCGACGCCGTCCGGCGCTGAGCCGGACCACCACCGACCACCGCGCCGACCCGTCAGCGCGCCCGGACCGGAACGCCCCGCCGACCCCCTTCCGGCGGGGCGTTCCCCGTGCCGTCGGCGGACACGAACCCCCGCGGCCCCCACGCCTCGGCCAGCGTGATCGAGACCACTCCCGGCACGGTCAGCGCCCGCACCGCGTCGGCGAACCACCGCGCGGCGGCCGACGTGTGCTGCGCCGGGTCCGTCGCGTCCGGAACGGTCTCCGGGCCGTAGCCGTGCTCCACGGTCGCGTCCGTCACCACCCGGGTCGGCGCCGTCGCCACCGCGTTCCACCGTGGCCGCAGCGTCACCGGTCCGACGTGCAGCGCCCTGCCGGCGGCCAGCCTGGAGGCGCTGCTCACCACCCAGCGCTGCATCCGGATCGACTCGGTCACCTGTTCGGGCGACCGGTCGTGCATCTGCGGCGTCACGCTGCAGGTCAGGGGGCCGTCCCAACCCGAGAACACCGCGATCGAGCGGTTCAGCTCGGTGAAGTGGGCCCGGGTACCGGCGACGACCTCCAGCGCGCCGACCGCTGCCGCCGCTTCGCGCAGTGCCCGCTGCAGCGCCGGCGTCGTCACGTGCGACACCGGGTCGAACGCCCCGACGCGCGCCACCGGCCCGCCCTCGAGCACCGCGTCGATCGCCGCGCGCAGCAGCACCGGGTCGTCGGTGACGAACCGGACGTCCAGGGGAGCGCCACCCGCGTCCCGCCGGGCCGAGGCGAGCACCGCCTCGACGTTCGGGGCGCCGAGGGTCGGCTCGACCAGGATCGGGAACCCGCGGAGCAGGTCGGCGTCGTCCGGGCGCGCAGCGACCGGTGCCGAACCCGCGAGCAGCTGGAGCGTCGGCGGCGGCGTGACCACGGCACCGGGAGCGGGCCCGTCGAGTGCCGCCAGGTCCGGGCGGGGGAGGCCGCGCCTGGCGACCGGGTGCCCGGACCACCTGCTGGACCGCCCGCCGTCGCACGCAGGGTGAGCCCCTGCCGGACCGTCGTCCCCGGCGTGATCGCGACCGGGAACGGCTCGGCGAGGGGCGTCGAGTACGTCTTGAACGAGGCGTCGGTCCAGTTCCGCTGGTCCTCGGTCTCGAACACGTCGCCGGTCAGGTCGAGCGACAGCGCGACCGGACCCGCAGCCCAGTCGAGCCCGGCGACGTCGACGGCCGGCTGGTGCGGCGCGATCCAGAACGGGAACGCCGTCGCGGTAACGCCACCGGACGGGTGCCGCACCGTCAGCAGCTGCCCGGCCAGGGTCGGCGGGTGCAGGACGACGAGCCCGATGCGGTTGCGGCGGAAGGCCCGTGTGACCGTCCCGACCGCGGCGACCCGAAGGGTGTCGTCGTCGACCGTGACCTCGAGGACGGTGCGGACGACCTCGACGCCGTCGTACCGTTCGCTGGTCTCGATGCGGATGCGCTCATCGTCACCGTCCACCGTGCGTGTCAGCACGGTGTCGTCGGCGGTGCGCCAGTCGTGGTCGCGGACGACGAACCGGATGGCGCGCAGGACGAGCGTGCCCCGGAACGTGACGTCGGCGAGTTCGGCTCCGCGCAGGGCCAGACGCCAGGGCCCGACGGACACGATCTCGTCGTTCGACGTCGCAGTCATGGTGCATGCCTAGCACCGGTCAACCGGTTGGGCAATGATGGGTGTGACGGAGCAGCGCTGCTCCGAGGACGGAGTCCCACATGACCGCACGACTCGACGGCCGGACCGCACTCGTCACGGGAGCGGGGTCCGGCATCGGCCGCGCGATCGCCGACCGGTTCGTGGCCGAAGGGGCGACCGTCGTCTACGCCGACCGCGACGCCGATGCGGCCGCCGGTGCCGCCGCCGCAGCCGGCCCGACCGCGATCGGCCTCACGATGGACATCGCCGACGAGGCGAGCGTGGCCGCGGGGTTCGCCGGACTGGCCGACCGTGGTGCGAGCCCCGACGTGGTGGTCGCGAACGCCGGTGTGCAGCTGTTCGGTCACGACGCGAAGGTCGCCGACCTGTCGCTGGAGACCTGGGACCGCACGGTCGCGGTCAACCTCACCGGCACGTTCCTGACGATCAAGCACGCCGTCCGGGTGATGCTCGCGAGCGGCACCGGCGGGTCGGTCATCGCCACGGGGTCGCCGACCGGCCTGAACGGCGAGGGCGCCGACTTCGCGGCGTACTCCTCGACCAAGGGCGGCATCCACGCACTCGTCCGGGCGACCGCGATGGCCTACGCGCGGGACGGCATCCGGGTGAACACGGTCGTGCCGGGCTACACCGAGACCGGCCTCGTGTCGGCGATCTCCGGTGACCCCGAGGCCCGAGCCGCGATCGTCGCCCGCACGCCCCTCGGCCGCCCCGGCACCCCCGACGACGTCACCGGCATCATGGTCTACCTGGCCAGTGCGGAGTCGTCCTACGCCACCGGAGCGGAGTTCCGCGTCGACGGCGGCATGACGAGCCTCTGACCCGTCTCACGCCCGCCGCCGAACCCGCCGCACCGCCCTGGAGGCCCGGTGCGGCCCCGTCAGGCCGTCTCGCGCCCGGCGAGCAGCGCGCCCAGGGCTGCGGCACCGCCCGCAGCGTCGGGCACGGTCACCATCCGCGCCTGCCCGCCGCGGAGCCGCGCGACCAGCCCCGGCCCGGACCGCACGACGTAGGCGACGCCGCGGCCCGAGATCCGGTAGCCCCAGCCGCCCCACTGGCCCGGGGTCACCTGCTCCCACCCGCACGACTCGATGCGCTCCAGCGGGACGCGCATGAGGGGGATCCTCGTCCAGGTGGACGTGAGCCGCATGCCGCGACGGTCGACGGTGAGTTCCACCCGCGCCAGCACCAGCACGGCGATCCCCGCGATCACCATCGCCAGTCCGGAGACGACCGCCGTCGTCACCCCGGCCGATGCCGTCCAGACGGCGGTGCCGACGCCGAGGACCACGACGACCGCCCCGATCACCGCGAACCACCGGCTGCCGACGCGTGCGCGCCAGGCGACGCGGGTGTCGGGCCCGACCACCAGGGGAGCGACCTCGTGGGCCGGCACGGGTGCAGCGACCCGGAACAGTGCGAGCACGGGGACGGCGGCGACCACCACGGCGACGAGCAGGAACGGGACCGTCCACCAGGGGGACAGGGTGCCGTCGCCGGCCGTGTTCGTCCACGCGAGCACGACCCAGGCCGAGCCGAGGGTCCCGGCCAGCAGGTTCGCGACGAGCAGGACCGTGGCTGCTGTCCGCCTGTCGCGCCAGCGCAGCGCGGAGAACGCGAGGACGACGGCCACCAGTGCCACCGCCAGGGTGACCCAGAAAGCCGTCCACGGTGACCCCCAACCGTCCGCGGTGCCGTCCGTCCGGAAGTGGATCGCGATCCGCGCGGGCATGGTGGACGCCGCGAGGACCGCGGTGAGCACCAGTCCCACCGCGACCAGGAGCCCTGGTGCCGTCACGGCCAGCCGTGTGCCCGTGGTCATCGGTCGAGTCGTCATCGTGCCCCCTTGATCATCGTGAACAGGTCGTCGAGCGAGACACCCAGGGTGTCCGCCTGGTCGCGCAGCTCGTCGACGAGCGTGCGCAACCGGTCGAACGAGGCGTTGCCCGATCGCAGGACCGTCGCGCCGCGGCCGCGCCGCAACTCGATCAGTCCGTCCTCCTGCAGCAGCGCGTAGGCGCGCAGGACGGTGTGCATGTTGACGTCGACCGAGGCGGCGAGGTCCCGCGCAGCGGGCAGCCGTTCGCCGTTCCGCAGCTCGCCGCGGGCGATCGCGTGCCGGATCTGGGTGGCGACCTGTTCCGCCAGGGTCGCTCGCGCCTGCGGGTCGACGGTGATCAACATGTTCGCATTCTATGCGAACAATCCGGCATCGCACCAGGGCTGCTCCACCCGTTCGGACCCTGTTTGGCCGCGGAACGCAGCACGTGGTTCGTCGGCTCCCGGCACGCGTACCGTCCGTCGCGATGACCGAATCACCCACCACCACTGCCCCGTCGAACTACGAGTCCGCCGACGGTGTGGACCCCCTGCACGTCACCACCTACCGACAGGTCCGCAAGGCCGCCCGCCGCGGACACGCACTGCCCGGCGACGCCGGTGAGCCGTCCCTGGCCGACCTGGTGAACGCCCGGAAGAACGGCACCGCCGAGTCCCGCTGACGCAAGCTCACGATCCGGTCTCGACGAGGTCTCGATCAGGACACGACGACGCGAGCAGCACGAGGGTGCTGTCACGATGACGTCCATGGTCTCCTTCCGGTCCGCACTGCCCCTGGTCGTCGTGAGCGCGGTCCTCGTGTCCGGCTCGCTCGCCGGCTGCTCGGCCGACGCCGACGCCGACGCAGCGGCGCGGCCGACGTCGACCCCGACGCGGACCTCGGAGACCTCGGACGCCCAGCCAGCGGGCGGCGCGACGGACCCGATGGAGGAAGACCGGAGTGCTGCGGCGATCTGCGGCCAGATCACTGCGCTGACGACGATCTCGCTGAACGCGACGGTCGGGCGAAGCCAGGGCGATCTCTCCGAGGCGCAGTACCAGGCACTGATCGCGGCGGAACGCTTCGGCTACGAGCACCTGTCGAGCACCGACGAGGAGCTCGACGACGCGATCGACTACGCGCACGAGTACCTCGACGCGCACCCCGCACCGAAGTCCGGGCCGGCGCTCGAGATGACTCCCGAATGGGAACTCGTCGGGCGGACCCTGATCACCGCGTGCCGGGGTGCCGGGTCGAACGTCGTGGGCACCGCCCAGTACGGCGGCTGACGACCCGGATCAGGGTCCCGTGACCGCCGTCACGAGCGCGTCGAGCGCGCGGTCGAGCTCCGGCATCGTCACGGCGCCGTAGCCGAACACGATGCCCGGCGGCGTGCTGCCCGGCGCGAGCCCGTACTCCTCGAGCGTCGCGACGAGCACCCCGGCGTCCGCCAGCCGACGCGCGATCCGCGCCCCCGTGGTCGGACCCGACCACGTGACCACCGCGTGCAGTCCGCCGTTCAGGGCACGGGCCTCCAGGCCGGCGACGTCGCCGAGCCGAGCCGCGATCCGGGCCCGGCGGTGCGTGTAGTCGCGACGCACCCGACCCAGGTGCCGCCGCAGCCCACCCGTCCGCAGCAGGTGCACGAGCGCGGCCTGCACCGGTTCGGCGACGACCGCGCCACGAGCCCGACGAGCGGCGAGCACCGCCTCCGTCACCGGGGAACCCGTCGCCGCGACCGTCGGCAGCACGACGTACGCGCAGCGCAGCCGGGGGTCGAGCGTCTTCGAGAAGCCGCCGACGTGCAGCACCACGCCCTCGGCGTCGAGTGCGGCCAGCGCGGGCACGGGAGCGCCGCGGTGCCGGAACTCGGAGTCGTAGTCGTCCTCCACCACCACGGTGCCGGTGGTGGCGGCCCAGGTGAGCAGCCGCCGGCGCCGGGCGACGGGCATCACCGACCCGAGCGGGTACTGGTGCGTCGGGCTGACCAGGACGGCGTCGACCGGTCCGGCGGCCTCGAGCGCGTCGAGGTCGAGGCCGTCCTCGCCGACCGGGACGCCCACCAGGGATCCACCAGCGCTCGTGATCGCACGGTGTCCGGTGCGGTAGCCGGGGTCCTCGACGGCGACGACGGGAGCGCGACCCAGCAGCCCCCGAAGCGCCTCGGTGACGAGCGACAGCGCCTCCGAGGTCCCCGCGGTCACGAGCACCCGGTCGACCGTCGCCGTGAACCCGCGGGTCAGGCCGAGCTGGGCGACGACCTGTGCCCGCAGGTCGGGGGAGCCGAGCGGGTCCGCGATCGCGTTCCGGAGCGGGGCCGAGGCCGCTGCGCGCCAGGCTGCCCGCCAGTCCCGTTGCGGGATGGCGGTGACGGCGGGGATGCCCGGACGGCAGTCGATGAGCGGAGCGGACGGCGGAGCGGCCGCGACGCCGACCGCGCCGGAGCCGGGACCGGCGGTGTCCGTGCCGACGGCCGACGGCGCACTCGTCGTCCGACCGTGCAGGTCCGCCGCGACCCGCGCGAGGGCACCGTGCCGCGTCCGCAGGTACCCCTCGCCGTCGAGCTGCTCGTACGCCGCGACGACGGTGCCCCGGGCCACCCCGAGCTCCGCTGCCAGCACCCGCGTCGACGGCAGCGGATCGCCTTCGCGCAGGGTGCCGTCGTGCACCATCCCGCGCACCCGTGCCACCACACCGGACACCTTGCTCGACTGGTCCATCGTGATCGCCCCGATCTGGTCCAGACACCGGACCACTGGTGACCCTAGCGTGACGACATGCCCACCTCGAGCCCCGAACCGGAACCGCCCACCGACGGCCCTTCGCTCCGCGTCCGCCGCCTGCGCGACCGCCAGACCGACGACCCCGCCGTCCTGCACGCGATCCTCGCCGAGGCCCACGTCGCCCACGTCGGCATCGTCCGCGGTGGCCAGCCCGTCGTCCTGCCGTTCCTCTGCGCCGTCGGGGACCTCGGCGACGGCCCCGTCCTGCTGCTGCACGGCTCGACCGGTGGTGGGCTGTTCCTCGACGCCGGGGCCGAGGGCGTCCCGGTCGCCGCCACCATCACGCACCTGGACGGTCTCGTCTTCGCACGCTCCACCAACGACAGCTCGGCGAACTACCGCAGCGCGATGGTCGCCGGCCGCGCCACCGTGGTGCCGACCGACCTGCGCACCGAAGCCCTCTGGCAGGTGGCCGACCACCTCATGCCGGGCCGCCGAGCCGAGGTGCGCGAGATGACCGCGAAGGAGGTCCGCGCCACCCAGGTCCTCCAGCTGCCCCTCGACCGCGCGAGCGTCAAGGTCCGAGCCCACGGTGTCGGCGAGGACCCGAAGGACGGTGAGGACCACACCGTCTGGGCGGGCGTGCTGCCACTCGCGGTCCGCGCCGGGGTCCCGATCCCGGGGGACATCTCGGGGGACAGCCCGGTGGACGCCTCGGTCGTCGCGCTGTCGGCTCGCCTCGACCGCCTGGCGGCCGACCGGGAGGCCCGGATCGCCGCCGTCATGCGGGTCACGCCGGTCTGAACCCGGGTCCACCGCCGCGGGCCGGCTCCGGAACGCCCGTGCGCGCCGTCGGAGTGGCCTGCGAGCGGTGCTCGTTCCTGTGACCAGCTGCAGGAACACTCCGGCGCTGCCCAGCCGCAGGCACCGTCGTGACCAATACGTTACTTTCCGGACCGCCGAGTGGTCCCGACCCGGAAGGACCCATGGGACGCCACACCCTGCCTGCAGCAGCCGACGACCGTCAGCCCGCGCGAACGCACACGCACCCCGCGGTCGACCCCGCGCCGCTGACGCCGGACACGCAGCAGTCCCGTCCCCGTGGTCGCCGCTCGGCCCTCGGCCCCGCGGCCGCCCGCTCCACCTTCGTCGAGCACCCGAAGCCGGCCCGGACCGTGCGGATGCAGCCGCGTCCCGCCCCCGTCGCGTCGTCGGCGGGCAGTGCGGTGCTGAGCCGGACCGCCACCCTGCGTGCCGAGCGCGCCGTCGACCCGCGGCACATCCGCCGTTCCGCCAACGCGAAGCGCGCGGCCATCCTGCTCGCCCCCGCGATCGCGGTGACCTCGAGCCTGACGCTCGCCCTGCCCGCGAACGCCGACACGCTGCCCGCGGACACCCGCTCCGGCACGACCACGGCGCAGGACGCCCAGACCTTCACGGTGGCGCACGACGTCCAGGTCCCCGTGGTCTCCACCGACGGCATGACCACCACGACGACGATCGTGTCCTACCCGACGCTCGACCTCCGCTTCGGGGTGACGACCGCGCAGGCACAGTCCGCGTTGTCCGCCGCACTCTCGGCCGGGGGCGACCGGGCCACGATCGTGCAGACCGCCCTGCAGTACATGGGGGACCCGTACGTCGAGGGCGGCGCGAGCCACGAGGGCATCGACTGCTCCGGGCTCACGATGGTCGCCTACCAGGCGGTGGGGATCCAGCTCGTGCACTACGTGCCGACGCAGGACGCCGTCGCCACCACGATCCCCGAGTCCGAGGCACTGCCGGGCGACCTCGTCGTGTACGACGACGAGGACCACGTCGGCCTGTACCTCGGCCAGGGGCTGGTCCTGCAGGCACCGCACCCGGGCGAGGTCGTCGACATCGTCCCGATGTACTCGGCGGCGCACCACTTCGCGCGCGTCCTGCCCGCCGGCAGCTGACCCGACCAGCCGTGGTGCGGCCGTGGTGGTGACCAGCAGGACCACCCGGACGGGGCGTCCCCACCGATCACGGGCCTCCCGTATCCTGGAGTGATGGCTTCCGACACCCGCACCCCGTTCGAACAGCAGCAGTCTGCTCGTCCGCAGGTGCGCCCGCGCACCGAGGGCTGGAAGCAGGCCACCGACACCGACGGTCGCCCGCTGCTGCAGTTCGCGTCCCCGAAGCGTGGCAAGCCGCCCGTGCACCTGGCCGACCTGACGGCCGAGGAACGCGAGGCCCGCGTGAAGGAACTCGGCCTGCCCGGGTTCCGCGCCAAGCAGCTCGCGACCCACTACTTCCAGCACTACACGTCCGACCCGGCCAAGATGACCGACCTGCCCGCCGCCCAGCGGGAGCAGCTCGTCGCCGGGATGCTGCCGCCGCTCCTCACCGAGACCCGGCGGCTGGCGACGGACAACGGCGACACGATCAAGTTCCTCTGGAAGCTGCACGACGGCGCCCTGGTCGAGTCGGTCCTCATGCGCTACCCGGGCCGCATCACCCTGTGCGTCTCGTCCCAGGCCGGGTGCGGCATGAACTGCCCGTTCTGCGCCACCGGCCAGGCGGGGCTGACCCGCAACATGTCCACCGCCGAGATCATCGAGCAGATCGTCCGGGCCAACGCCGCGATCGCCGCCGGTGAGCTCGGGGGCGATCCGCGCAAGGGCGGCCACGACCGCGTCGATGCCGAGCGTGTGACGAACATCGTGTTCATGGGCATGGGGGAGCCGCTCGCGAACTACAAGCGGGTGATGGACGCTGTGCGGTTGATGGTCGCACCGCAGCCGAACGGTCTCGGCATGAGTGCCCGCGGCATCACGGTGTCGACCGTCGGCCTGGTGCCGGCGATGATCAAGCTCGCGGACGAAGGGATCCCGCTCACCTTCGCGCTGTCCCTGCACGCACCCGACGACGAGCTCCGCGACGAGCTCATCCCGGTGAACTCGCGCTGGAAGGCCGACGAGGCGATCGACGCCGCCCACAACTACTACGTGAAGACGGGCCGTCGTGTCTCGATCGAGTACGCGCTCATCAAGGACATGAACGACCACGCCTGGCGAGCCGACCTGCTCGCCGAGAAGCTCAACAAGCGCGGCAAGGGCTGGGTGCACGTCAACCCGATCCCGCTCAACCCGACGCCGGGCTCCGTGTGGACCTCGTCCGAGGTGCACGTGCAGGACGAGTTCGTCCGCCGACTCAACGCCGCCGGCATCCCGACGACCCTGCGCGACACCCGCGGCAAGGAGATCGACGGGGCGTGCGGGCAGTTGGCAGCGGCCGAGTAGGTCGGTCCGGTTCGTTCGGGAGGCACGGTGCGGGTTCGCACCGTGCCTTCCGTCGTTCCCGGGGTCGCGCTCACCCCGTCGATCCCCGGAAACCCGGGGGACACGTGCCGTTCACCCGACTGCGACACGCCCGGGAGGGACGACGGTTGGCAGGGCCCCCGGGGCGTGTGTAAAGTAATCACTCGTTGCCGCTGAGGCGGAGAACGGAACGGCCGAGACGGTCACAGGGTGCAAGCCCTGGATGCGCAGTCCGGACGGGGTCCCGCTCAGGCAACATCCCCCCGAAGAAGTCGAAGTGATTCGACGTGTCTGACGGTGGAACAAGACGAATGCCTCTCTGGCTGAACCTTTTGTGGGTCGAGCGGGGAGTGCGTCTGGTCCTTGAGAACTCAACAGCGTGCACATTGTCAATGCCAATTTATTGATTGACCTCGTGCCTGGTCGGCTTGCTGACTGGGTCATGAAGCAATTCCTTTTG
>NZ_QKTF01000021.1:0-43241 GCF_003234745.1 Curtobacterium sp. MCLR17_039 | reverse complement strand
CGGTCAGACGCAGCCCGCCGCCCCGCAGGCACCGTCCGCCCCGCCCGCGGCAGCGCCGGTCCCGGCCGCCGCTCCGGTCCCGCCGCCCGCAGCCGCACCGCCGGCAGCCGTGCCGGCCCAGGCCGCTCCGGCAGCCGCACCGGCTCCGGCGTCCGCGCCGAGTGCCACGGCCGCCGCCGCGGTGCCGAACCCCACGCAGGACGGCGCAGCCTCCGGCTACGTCACCCCGCTGGTGCGCAAGCTCGCGAACGAGCAGGGCGTCGACCTGTCCACGGTCACGGGCTCCGGTGTCGGGGGGCGCATCCGCAAGGAGGACGTCCTCGCCGCCGCCGCGAAGGCCCCGGCCGCCTCGGCTGCAGCAGCACCCGCCGCCGCTTCCGGCCCGTTCGTCGCCGAGGTCTCGCCGCTGCGCGGAACCCGCGAGAAGATGACCCGCCTGCGCAAGGTCGTCGCCGAGCGTGCCGTGCAGTCGATGACCTCGACCGCACAGCTCACGAGCGTCGTCGAGGTCGACGTCACGAAGGTGGCGCAGTTCCGCGACGCCCACAAGGCGGAGTTCCTCGAGAAGACCGGCTCGAAGCTCTCCTTCATGCCGTTCTTCGCCCTCGCGGCGTCCGAGGCGCTGAAGGCCCACCCGAAGATCAACTCCACGGTCGAGGGTGACGAGATCGTCTACCCGGAGACCGAGAACGTCTCGATCGCGGTGGACACCGAGCGCGGGCTGCTGACCCCGGTCATCAAGGACGCGGCCTCGCTGGACCTGGCGCAGTTCTCGAAGTCCATCGCGGACCTCGCCGAGCGCACCCGGAACAACCAGCTGAAGCCCGACGAGCTCGCCGGCGGCACGTTCACGCTGACCAACACCGGTTCGCGTGGCGCGCTGTTCGACACCCCCGTGGTGTTCCTGCCGCAGTCGGCGATCCTCGGCACCGGCATCGTCACGAAGCGCCCGGCGGTCGTGAAGGTCGACGGCCAGGAGGCCATCGCCATCCGCTCGTTCGTCTACCTGGCGCTGTCGTACGACCACCGGATCATCGACGGTGCGGACGCCTCGCGGTACCTCGTCGCGGTGAAGAACCGTCTCGAAGAGGGCAACTTCGCCCCGAACCTCGGGTACTGATCACCAGCAGCACGGCCGACGGCCCCGGTTCCCCTCGTGGGAGCCGGGGCCGTTCCCGTTCCCGTTGCCGGTCGGGTTCGGCGTCACCCGCCGCCGAGCAGGGTCAGCGCGGCGACCGCCGACCCGACGGTGACGACGAGCCCCACGAGGACACGGCGGAGCGGGAGTCGTCGTCCGGCTCCGAGTGGGACGCCGTGCTCGACCACGTCCCGCAGACGATCAAGCAGTCCGTTCTGCCGGTCCGGTGTCGGCGGTTCGGCGAACACGAGGTCGCTCGGTACGGGGGTCCACCGGAACGGGCGGGGCGCGGCGGCGGCACGGACGACGTCGAGTGCTGCTCGTGCGCTCGGCCCGTCACCGTCGAGGGCGTCCTGCAGCGCTCCGAGCACCTGGGCCTGGGCGGGGTCGGCCGGGTCGACACGGTCCCACACGCTCCGGGCTGCGAGCACGAGGGTCCGGGTCGCATCGGTGGAGTGCGCGGTGCGCGTCGGGGTCGTCGCGTTCGTTGGGTTGATCGGGTTCGTGTCATTGAGCGGGTTGGTCGGGTTGGTCGGGTTCGTCGCGTTCGTCGGGCGGTCGCAGAGCACCACGGCACCGGAGTCGTCCACCAGCACGTCGTCGATGCCGGCGGTACCGAGCAGGACCGCGCCGTCGTGCACGGACACCAGGAGCTCCAGGAGCGGGACCGTCAGGGTCACTGCGACCCCGGTGGTCGGGGTGCCGAGCCGGTCGAGCGCCGGCACGAGCGGCGTGCCCGTGGGCCGGTCGAGGTCGACCACGAGACGCCCAGCCGGCGTCCGACCGACCGCGGCCACCGGGACGAGGTGGCGCTCGGCGGCTGCGGAGCGGTCGGCGACCCACGTGAGCACGTCGCGCTCGTCGTGCCCGGCGTGCCCGGCGTGCCCGGCGTGCTCATCGCGCTCGTTGCCGGTCGCGATCCAGCGATCCGGGTGGTGGTCGGTGCTCGTCTCCATGGTGACCAGCGTGGCGGTGGCGCGGCGGGCCTCCAGGCTCTCCCGCACCATCTGTGGACAAGACGTGTTCGCGCACAGCCGGACACGCGACGGTCTCCCCCCGGCGCACGGAGGCCGTATCCTGTTCGCATGGCACGCAGCTCTTCCACAGACAAGAAGGCGAAGGAGCCGGGGCGTCTCAAGCAGATGTTCCAGGTCTTCCAGATGACCCGAAAGGCCGACCCGTCGTCGGTCTGGTGGTTCGCCCTCGCCTTCGTCGGTCCGGTCGTCCTCGGTGTCCTGCTGGCGCTGCTCCTGCCGGGGCAGAACTGGCTCGCGATCGTCCTGTGGATCGTCGCCGGTGTGCTGCTCGGTGTGCTGCTCTTCCTCATCGTGCTCGGTCGTCTGGCCGAACGTGCCGCGTACTCGCAGATCGAAGGCCAGCCCGGCGCCGTCGGTGCCGTGCTGTCGAACTCGCTCCGTCGCCAGTGGCGCTCGAGCGAGATGCCGGTCGCGGTGCACGGTCGCTCGCAGGCAGCGGTCTACCGCGCCGTGGGTCGCCCGGGTGTCGTCCTGATCACCGAGGGCCAGCGCGGCAACCTCAACCGCCAGGTCGACGAGGAGCGCCGCAAGGTCCAGCGCATCGTCCCGAACGTCGCCGTGCACGTGCTGCACGTGGGTGACGGTACCGGTGAGAGCCTGACGCTGCACAAGCTGCCCCGCGCCATGAACAAGCTCAAGAAGTCGCTCAACCGCAACGAGGTCCTGGCGGTCGCGAACCGTCTCGACTCGCTGACGCAGAGCCCCGCGGCCTCGATCCCGAAGGGCATGGACCCGATGCGGGCCCGCGCCGGACGGCCGCGCTGACCGAAGCCCCACACACGACACGAGAACGCCCCCGACCACCTGGTCGGGGGCGTTCTCGTGCGTGCGGGGCGCGTGCCTCGCTCGAAGCCGGTCTTGCACGGTGCGAGGTTCCGTACTCGGTGCGGGAAGCGCAGGCGGGCACCGAGTACGGATCCTCGCACCACACAGCCCGGCTCAGCGCCGGACGAGCACCGTCCCGGCGATGCGGTCGTGCGCGCCCCGGCTGTCGCGGTCGATGATGAGCGCCGGGACCACCAGGCAGAGCAGCACCGTCCGGAGGATCGGCCGCCACACCCCCACGTAGCCCCCGCGCATCGGGACGACCCGCAGTCCGACGCAGATGTGGCCGAACGACCCGGACAGCAGGCAGATGAACACGATCTGCAGCACGGCGAAGATGGCGATCTGCACCCAGGAGTGCGCGATGTCGCCCGAACCGTTCACCGGCGACCACACGCCGGTGACGTAGGCGACCAGGTCGGCCAGCGCGCCGTCGATCAGCAGCGCCACGACCCGCCGGCCGATCCGCCCGACACTCCGGGGTCCGGACTCCGGCAGACCGAGGTCCTTGCCCGGCCACCCGTCCGGGTGCTCGGAGGGCGCGGACGGACTAGGAGTGCTGCGGGCCATGGTCCCCAGCGTAGGCGACGGCCCGGGCGTAACACGCCCGAAACAAACCAGTCATGTCCGGGAAACCCCGTGTCAATAGCCTCGTCGGAGGTGCCTTGACCGGTGCCTCCGACATCACCCAACCCATTGGAGATCGGCCCCATGTTCAGCGATTCCTCCGAGGTCCTGGCCTTCATCAAGGACACCGACGTCAAGTTCCTCGACATCCGCTTCACGGACCTGCCCGGTGTGCAGCAGCACTTCAACATCCCGGCATCCACCGTCGACGAGGACTTCTTCTCGGTCGGCCAGCTGTTCGACGGCTCCTCGATCCGTGGGTTCGCGTCGATCCACGAGTCCGACATGCAGCTGATCCCCGATGTGACCACGGCGTACGTCGACCAGTTCCGCGCCGAGCGCACGCTCATCATGATCTTCGACATCTACAACCCGCGCAACGGCGAGATCTACGGCCGTGACCCGCGCCAGGTGGCGAAGAAGGCCGAGAAGTACCTCGCCTCGACGGGCATCGCGGACACCGCGTTCTTCGCCCCCGAGGCCGAGTTCTACATCTTCGACGACGTCCGCTACTCGGTCACGCAGAACGAGTCCTTCTACGCGGTCGACTCCGAAGAGGGCGCCTGGAACACCGGTCGCGACGAAGAGGGCGGCAACCTCGCCAACAAGACCCCGTACAAGGGCGGCTACTTCCCCGTGTCGCCGGTCGACAAGACCGCCGACCTGCGCGACGACATCACCCTCAAGCTGATCGACGCCGGCTTCGAGCTCGAGCGCTCGCACCACGAGGTGGGCACGGGCGGCCAGCAGGAGATCAACTACAAGTTCGACACGATGGTCCACGCCGCGGACGACATCCTGAAGTTCAAGTACATCGTCAAGAACACCGCTGACCAGTGGGGCAAGGTCGCCACGTTCATGCCGAAGCCGCTCTTCGGCGACAACGGCTCGGGCATGCACACCCACCAGTCGCTCTGGTCGGACGGCAAGCCGCTCTTCTACGACGAGAACGGCTACGGCGGGCTGTCGGACCTCGCCCGCTGGTACATCGGCGGCATCCTGAAGCACGCCTCGGCGCTGCTCGCCTTCACCAACCCGTCGATCAACTCGTACCACCGACTGGTCAAGGGCTTCGAGGCGCCGGTCAACCTGGTCTACTCGGCCGGCAACCGCTCGGCGGCGATCCGCATCCCGATCACGGGCACCAACCCGAAGGCCAAGCGCATCGAGTTCCGCGCGCCCGACGCCTCCGGCAACCCGTACCTCGCCTTCGCCGCGCAGCTGATGGCGGGCCTCGACGGCATCCAGAACCGCATCGAGCCGCACGAGCCGGTCGACAAGGACCTCTACGAGCTCCCGCCGGAAGAGGCGAAGGGCATCCCCCAGGTCCCCGGCTCCCTCGACGAGGCGCTCGACGCGCTCGAGGCGGACCACGAGTTCCTCACGAAGGGCAACGTCTTCACCGAGGACCTCATCCAGACCTGGATCGACTACAAGCGCGAGAACGAGATCCTCCCGCTGGCCCAGCGCCCGCACCCGTTCGAGTACGAGCTGTACTTCGGCGTCTGAGTTCCGCTGACACCACACGAAGGGCCCCGCACCGTCAGGTGCGGGGCCCTTCGTCGTACCGGCCACGTTTCGGGCTGGGCGACACCTCACGGGCTGCGCCGCCCGTGAGGTGTCGCCCAGCGCGAGAGAACGCGGCCACCGTCAGCGCGGGGTGCTGACGCGACCGCCTGGAGGCCCGGTGCCGGTCCGGCGGGCGGGCGCCGGGCCTCCAGGCGGTCGCGACGCACGTTCCTTCCCATCGCAGCTGGACTGGAAAGCGGAATCGGGCGTACCTGGTCAGAACTTCCGACCCGGTACGCCCGGTTCGACCCGGTACGCCCGGAACGACCAGGTACGCCCGATTCGACCAGGAACGCCCGGTCGGACCAGGTACGGCCCCGGGCGCACGGGAACGGGGCCCGCGCCGCCCGGCACGGACCCCGTCTCGCGAACGGTGACTAGCGGCTCGTGGCCAACGCGTCGTTCGTCCCCGCTGCGACGCTCACGGGTGCACCCGTGACCGGCGTGGGACGTCCCAGGGAACGGACGGTCCACCCCGCTTTCACCCAGTCGGAGACCGGGAGGCAGTTGCGCGCGTCGATGACGACGCGGCGCCCGACGAGGTCACCGAGGGCGACCGGGTCGGCGGTGATGATGTCGTCCCACTCGGTGAGCACGAGGACGACGTCGGCGCCCTCGATCGCGTCCGTCATCGAGGCGGCGTAGCTCAGCGTCGGGAACGAGCGCTTCGCGGGTTCCATCGCCTCGGGGTCCCAGAGCGTCACCTGTGCGCCGCGGAGGTGCAGCGCAGCGGCGACGTTGAGCGCCGGGGAGTCCCGGACGTCGTCGGTCAGCGGCTTGAACGCGGCACCGATGACGGCCACGCGGCGGTTGAGCACCGATCCCCCGGCCGAGTCGATCGCCATGTCGATGACCCGCTGGCGCTGCCCCATGTTGATCTCGTCGACCTGCTGCATGAGGCCGACGACCTGGCCCGCGCCGATCTCGTTCGCGCGGTACATGAGCGCCCGGATGTCCTTCGGCAGGCAGCCGCCGCCGAAGCCGAGTCCGGCGTTCAGGAACTTCCGGCCGATGCGGGCGTCGTGGCCGAGGGCGTCGGCCAGCGTGGAGACGTCGGCACCGGTGATCGCGCACATCTCGGAGATCGCGTTGATGAACGAGATCTTCGTGGCGAGGAACGCGTTGGCGCTCACCTTGACGAGCTCCGCGGTGGCGAGGTCGGTGGTGATGACGGGGGTGCCCTCGCTGATCGGTGCGGCGTAGACCTCGCGGATCACGGCGTCGGCGGCCTCGGAGGCTCCGCCCCAGACCAGACGGTCCGGGTGCAGCGTGTCCTCGACGGCCTTGCCCTCGCGCAGGAACTCGGGGTTCCAGATGAGCTCCGCGTCGATGCCGGCGGGGGTGAACTCGCGGACGATGCCACGGAGACGCGATGCCGTGCCCACAGGGACCGTCGACTTGCCGACGATGAGGCCCGGGTGGGTGAGGTTCTCGGCGACGCCACGGGTGGCGCTCTCCACGTAGGCCAGGTTCGCGGCGTGCGATCCGGCCTTCTGCGGGGTGCCGACGCAGACGAAGTGGACGTCCGCAGCGGCCACGGCCGAGGCGATGTCGGAGGTGAAGCGGAGCTTGCCGCTGGCGACGTGCTTCGTGATGAGCTCGGGCAGCCCGGGCTCGAAGAACGGGACCTCACCGGCGGACAGCGCGGCGAGCTTCGACGGGTCGATGTCGACGCCGATGGTCTCGAAGCCCATCTCGGCCATGGCGGCCGCGTGGGTGGCACCGAGGTAGCCGGTGCCGATGACGCTGATGACGGGTGCGGGACGGGTGTCGGCCGATGCGGTCGACTTCTTGGACTCGCTCATTGCGTGACCTCCTGCAGGTCGTAGTCGATGTCGTTGCGCTTGATGCCCTCGGCGAAGGCCTTGAGGGAATCGGCGCGGGAGTTGAGGCGCCAGTCGTTCGTGGTGCGCTTGCCGTCGATGATGGTGGTCGCGGTCTCGCTGAAGTACGCGAAGCCGACGATGTCCTTGTTGGCGGGGTCCGCCAGCGCATCGAAGAGCGAGTTGATCCACTGCGTCTTCTGCGGGTTCGCGACACTGGTGCCGGTCTCGGTCGCCCCGATCTCGTTGAGCATGATGCCCTTGCCCGGCGCGATCTGCCGGAGCTGCGCGAGCGTCGCTCCGAAGGTCGTGGCGAACGTCGGCTGCTCGGTGGCGTCGCGGTAGTAGCCGCTCATGCCGACCCAGTCCACGTAGTCCGCACCCGGGTAGTACTGCTGCATGTACTCGAGCGTCTGGTACTTCGTGTTGCCGAGCTTGTCGATGCGGCTCGGGGACCAGTCCCAGATGACGTACTTGTTCGCGCCGT
This sequence comes from Curtobacterium sp. MCLR17_039, assembly GCF_003234745.1. Taxonomy (NCBI): domain Bacteria; kingdom Bacillati; phylum Actinomycetota; class Actinomycetes; order Micrococcales; family Microbacteriaceae; genus Curtobacterium; species Curtobacterium sp. MCLR17_039. The sequence goes on along the minus strand of NZ_QKTF01000021.1, from coordinate 35,735 downwards.
TCGCCTGGAAGACGTCGTGCACGTGCTTCCACATCTTCTTGTAGGAGCCGACGGGGTTCTTCTGGGCGTCACCCTCGGACCAGTTGTACCAGGAGCCGTTCATCTCGTGGTCGAGACGGATGACCATCGGCTGCCCGTTGGCCGCAAGCGCCTTGGCGTACTTCGTCAGGTAGGCGTCGAACGACCCACCGGAGATGTCGTCGTTCGTGTACCCGGGGACGTACTTCTGGTCGTTGCCGGTCTGCGCCGGCACCGTCTCCCACGTCATGAGGGGGACCCGACCGTTGGCCCAGGAGCGCTGCACCGCGGTGGCGTTGAACTCCTGGTCGAAGCCCTGGAAGAAGCCGGTCATGTTCGACGCGGTGCCGACCTGACGGGAGACCTCGTCGTACTCGGCCCAGTTGAACGGGGACTGCGCGGTGTACAGGCCGTACCAGCGCGACTGCTGGCCGAGGATCTCGGCCTTCGTCGGCGTGACGACCGGGGTGGCACCCGGGTCGGTCGAGGGGCCGGGGTTCGGCTTCGACCCACCGCCGTTGCCCGAACCCGAACCCGAACCGCTGCCCGACCCGTTGTCCGACGAACCCGAACCGGACCCGCCGGCGGAACCGGCACCGGCCCCGCCGGAACCCGAGCCACCGCTGCCGGAGCCCGCGGCGTTGACGTTGGACGAGCCTCCCGAGCTCTTCGCCGCACCGAGCTGGGACTGCAGCGACGCGATCTGCGCCTTGAGTTCCGAGATCTGGTCGCCGCGCGACCCGGCCTGGGCCGTGCGGGAGTCGAGCTTGCCCTCGAGCGACCAGATGCGCTCCTGGGCGGCGTCGAGCTGCGTCTGCAGCTCGGCGGCGGACACCTTCTTGGCCTTCGGCGCCTCGACGCCGAGCGCCTGGTGCACGGCGGTCGAGACGGGGCCGGTGGGCGAGATCCACACCGACCAGGTGATGAGGCCGAGCGCCAGCACGATGGCCGTCGTGCCGATGGCCGTCCGGCGGGCGTGCTTGCTGGACTGCGCCCACCAAGCACTCGAGGAACGGATGATGTCAGACAATGAGGAACGCCTCCAGGGCGAAGATCGCGATGCCGATCACGTACGGGATCGCTGCGTACGGGTTGTACCGGCGGGCTCGGGCGGGGGCCGGCGCGGCTGCTCGCTGGGCCTCCTGCTGCGCGACCGCGGCTGCGGCCTCGCGGCGGGTGGCGAGGACGGTGGTGGTGGAGTTGGTCGCCGCGTCGGCGCCGAAGAGCTCGTCGAACGCGCGGTCGACGGCCACCTGGTCGACGGTGTCGAGCGGAGCGGACGAGCCCGAACCCGAACCCGCCGAGCCAAGGTCCGCGCCGTTCATCCGGGCACGTTCGGCGTCGATCGGGCTGGCCGGGATCTGCGCGGTGGCGGACAGCGGCTGGACTGCGTCCGCCGGGTCCTCCTGCATCGGACCACCGGCGTAGGCGCCGGCTCGGGTCCCCCAGCCGGACGCGTGCGCCAGGCGGAAGAAGCCGATGAGCCGGATCGGCATCAGGAAGAACGTCGACACGATGATGAACATCGGCAGGCGGAAGAAGTCGCTCGGCTTCTCGGACAGGTGCCGCATCTGGCGGATCGCCATGCTCAGCACGCTCGAGATCACCATGAGCGCCGCGACGTAGACGAAGCCGGTCGAGAAGCCGTACTGCGACAGGATTCCCTGGTACAGGTTCTCGCCCTGGCCGGTGAAGGCGCGGTAGATCCAGCCGGCGATCACGCCGAAGAGCATGAACGGCAGGATGATGTCGGTGATGAAGAACGCCGCCAGGATCGGGGCGTGGCCGAGCATCCACGGCAGCATCCGCAGCGTGTTGTACTGCGAGCCGCGAGCCCAGCGGAGCTGCTGCTTGAACAGCTTCTTCACCTGCAGCGGGGCGTCCGTGTAGACCAGCGACGTGTACTGGTAGACGGTCCGGTACCCCTCCTTGAGCGTGAGGTTCGTCAGCGTCCGGTCGTCGGAGACCTCGAGGAACACGCCCATGAACTTCTCGTGCATGAACCGGTCCATCACCCGCATGAGGATGCTCCGGCGGAACGCGATGGTGCGCCCGGGCAGGCAGCCGATCTGCCCGAGGACACTCTGTGCCGGCATCGAGTAGAGCGCCCGCGAGTTCTCGAGCCAGTCGGCCCAGCGGGTGATCCAGCTGCGCTCCGGCTCGAGGATGCGCTGCCGGGTCGTGACGCCACCGACGGACTCGTCGGCGAACGGCCGGAGGAGTTCCTCGAGCGCGCCGGGGGTCCAGACGGTGTCGGAGTCGACCAGCACGGTGATGTCGCCGTTGGACATCTCGGTGCCGACCTTGACGGCGTTGCGCTTGCCCGGGATGGGCGTGTGGGTCCAGCGGACGAGTGGGGCGAACTCGTCGCAGACCTCTTCGAGCGCCTCGTTGCGAGCACCGTTGATGACGACGATGATCTCGCCGGGCTGCTGCTCGACCATGCGGCCGATGACGTCGCGGAACAGGTCGAGCGGTTCGTCCACGACGGGGACGACGACGCTGGTGGTACCGACGAAGGTGCCGGTGAAGGGGCGGTAACGGGCGGAGATGACGACCTTGAGCAACCAGAGCAACCAGATCACCGCGGAGTACACGGCGAACAGGTAGAACTCGGGGTGCCCTTCGACCATCTGCCTGATCTGCAGAATGAAGGTGAACACTGATCCCTGCTTCAACGTTCGAGGTGGAGATTCCGCTTCATCGGGGAATCAGGGCCGGTTCGGGTGATGCCATTGATGCAGAACCTGAACGCGCGCGCAACGCGGCCCCCGTCCGGGGGCGTTACGGGCGCGTTACGGGGTACACACTGGTCCCCCTCTCGGCCGGTCGGAGCGGTCCCCCGTCGTGCTGACAGCAATCCTGCGGACCACGCGACCGCGGAGGCTCACTTCGATGGGCGACAGGTGCGGCCTGGAGGCACGGGTCGGGTCAGATGGAAAGCCCTGGTCAACAGGTGGTCACGTGGCGTGTCGGGGGGCACCGGAAATGGTCCCCTGGCGGTCCGGTGGGAGTTCGGTCACGGCGCGGTAACGAGATGGACTCTGTTTCGAACAGGGGTACGAACGGGGTGCCGTCGGGGGACGCCCCTCGACACGGGGAATTAACCTTCGACGGCTGCTCAGGTCGGGCCCGTCCGGAGACGTCCGGGCGTGTCGCGGGCAACGCGGCGTCCTGTCGCGGGCGACGCGGCGTCCTGTCGCGGGCGACGCAGCGTCCCGTCGCAGGCGACGCGGCGTCCTGTCGCGGGCGGGTCAGGCGCCGTAGAACTCGCGCTCGAACACCTGTCGGGCGCGCCGCGTGACGCCGAGGTAGTCGTCCTCGAGGCGGCTCGCGGAGCCCGGCGGGTACTCCATCAGACGGGCGACACCCTCGAGCTGGACGCGGTCGACGGGCAGGACGTCGGTGGTCTTCCCCGACCACAGCACGAGGGCACTCCGGGTGCGCGATGCGAAGCGCCAGGCGGCCCCGAGCCGCTCGCCGTCCTCGGCGCCGACGAGTCCGGCGTCGACCGCGGCGTCGAGCGCCTCGAGCGTCGACGTGGTGCGGAGCGACGGGATCTCGAGCGCGTGCTGCAGCTGCAGGAGCTGCACGAACCACTCGACGTCGCTGAGCGATCCCCGGCCGAGCTTGAGGTGCCGGGCGGGGTCGGCACCGCGCGGCAGCCGTTCCGACTCGACGCGGGCCTTGATGCGGCGGACCTCGCGCACCTGGTGGTCGTCGATCCGCTCGGGGTACCGGGTGCGGTCGGCGAGGTGCTCGAAGTCACGCAGGAGTTGCGCGTCGCCGACGGCCCCGCGGGCGCGGAGGAGCGCCTGCGCCTCCCACGTGAGCGACCAGCGGGCGTAGTAGGCGCCGTAGGACTCGAGTGTCCGCACGACGGGACCGTTCTTGCCCTCGGGGCGCAGGTCGATGTCGAGGTCGAGCGGGTGGATCGTGTCCTCGGTCAGCCGGTTGAGCTCGCGCACGATGGTCTGGGCGGTCCGGGAAGCGACCTCGGGGGCCAGGTCGGGTGCGCGGTACACGTACAGCACGTCGGCGTCCGAGCCGAAGCCGAGCTCCCGCCCGCCGTACCGGCCCATCGCGATGATCCCGAACTCGAAGCCCTCGGGGGCGTCACGGCGCGCGAGCGCGAGGGCACCGGCAAGGGTCGCCTCGGTGACGTCGCTCAGGGCCGGGCCGAGGCCGTCGACGTCGAGCGAGCCGAGCACGGCGGCCATGCCGAGCCGCAGGGTCTCCCGACGTCGGGTCGACCGGAGCAGCGCCGCGGAGCCGTCGACGTCGTCGCCGTGCCGGGCGGTGGTCGCGGTCATCTCGGCGAGCAGGGCGTCGATCGGCCGCGGACGCAGCAGCGCCTCGGGTTCGTCGAGCCAGGCGACCGCCTCGGGGAACCGCTCGAGCAGCCCGGACAGGAACGCCGACTCGGACAGCACCGTGGTGAGCGAGTGCGCGGCACCCGACGAGTCGCGCAGCATGCGGAGGAACCAGCTCGACTCCCCCAGGCCGTCGCTCAGCCGGCGGAAGGCCAGCAGCGCGCGATCCGGTGCCGGCCCCTCGGCCATCCACCGCAGGAGCACCGGGAGCAGGTTCCGCTGGATCGCCGCACGCCGGCTCGTGCCCTGCGTCAGGGCGCGGATGTGGCCGACGGCTCCGGCGGGGTCGACGAACCCGACGCCGGCGAGCCGGTCGACGACCTGGTCGTTGGTCAGGACGATCTCGTCCTCGGTCGAGGCCACGGCGGACAGCAGCGGCCGGTAGAACAGGCGCTCGTGCAGCCCGCGGACCTCGAGTTTCACGGCACGCCAGCGGGCCTCGAGCGCCGGGGCCGACGCGGCGACACCACTCGACCGGGCGAGCACCCGCAGTTCCTCTTCGTCGGAGGGCATCAGGTGCGTCCGCTGCAGGCGCCGGAGCTGGATGCGGTGCTCGAGTACCCGGAGCAGGGCGTAGTCCGGCCCGAACCGAGCGGCCTCGGCACGGCCGACGTACCCGGCGTCGGTCAGGGCCTCCATCGCCTCGAGCGTCGACCGGACCCGCACGGACGGGTCGTCGCGGCCGTGCACGAGCTGCAGGAGCTGCACGGTGAACTCGACGTCCCGCAGGCCGCCGGGGCCGAGCTTGAGCTGCCGGTCGACGTCGGCGTCGGGGATGTGCTCGGTCACCCGCTCGCGCATCCGCTGCACCGACTCGACGAAGCCCGGTCGGGTGGAGGAGTTCCACACGAACGACGCGACGGCCTCGGCGTACCGGGCACCGAGGTCGGCGGACCCGGCGATCGGCCGGGCCTTGAGCAGCGCCTGGAACTCCCACCCCTTCGCCCAGCGCTCGTAGTACGCCACGTGCGAGTCGAGGGTGCGCACGAGTGCGCCGTCCTTGCCCTCGGGCCGGAGGTTCGCGTCGACCTCCCACAGGGCGGGCTCGGCGGCGAGGTCGGTGATCGCGTGCATTGCGGCGATCGCGATGCGGGTGGAGACGAGCACGGCCCGGTCGGTGGGGACGTCGTCGGTGGGCTCGGTGACGAAGATGACGTCGACGTCGCTGACGTAGTTGAGCTCGCGCGCACCGGCCTTGCCCATCGCGATCACGGCGAGCGGCGTGGCCGCGACGTCGGCCGCGGGGAACGGCACCTCGCGCCGCGCGATGTCGACCGCCGCGTCGAGGGTGGCTCCCGCCAGGTCGGCGAGTCCGGCAGCCACGGCCGGGAACGCGTCCGTCGGCACGGGGTGCAGCACGTCGAACAGGGCGATCTGGGCCAGGTGCCGGCGGTAGCGCACGCGCAGGCGCATCCGGGCGTCCTCACCCGTGGCGCCGTCGACGGCCTCGGTCAGCGACGCCGTGTACCGCTCCTGCGACCACGGTTCGCCGACCGGTTCGAGCAGCAGGGCGAGCTCCGCAGGACGTCGGTGCAGGAACTCCCCGAGACCGATCGAGGCGCCGAGCAGGCGGACCAGGCGCTCGGTCGCCGCGTCGTCCGTCAGGACGGGGCGGAGCTCGTCCGGCGCGCGCTCGAGCAGCCGCTCGAGCATCCGCAGGGCGCCGTCCGGATCAGCGGTGCCGCCCCAGAGCGCGGCAGACCCGGCGACCGGCAGCGGCACGTCGGGGCCGAACCGGGCCTCCAGGTCGGCAGCCCGCTCGAGGCTCTCCGACAGCTCCGCGAACCCCAGACGGGCCAGCTCCGAACGTGACGTCGTCGTCCGACCGGTCATGTGGAACGTGCTCCCGAGGGGTCAGGGCGCTCGGCTCTAGAGCGCGCCGAGGTTGGTGTCGAGCTCGAACGGAGTGACCTGGTCGCGGTAGCGCTTCCACTCCTGCCGCTTGTTGAGCAGCACGAAGTTGAACACCTGCTCGCCGAGGGTCTCGGCCACCAGCTCGGAGTCCTCCATGAGGCTCAGAGCGTGGTCGAGGCTCGCGGGCAACTGGCTGTAGCCCAGGGCCCGGCGTTCGGAGTCGCTGAGGCTCCAGACGTTGTCCTCGGCCTCAGCGGGGAGCTCGTACTCTTCCTCGATGCCCTTGAGGCCGGCGGCGAGCAGCAGCGAGTACGCCAGGTACGGGTTCGCCGCCGAGTCGATGCCGCGGTACTCGATGCGCGAGGACTGGCCCTTGTTCGGCTTGTAGAGCGGCACGCGCACCAGGGCCGAGCGGTTGTTGTGGCCCCAGGTCACGAAGGACGGGGCCTCGTCGCCGCCCCAGAGCCGCTTGTACGAGTTGACGAACTGGTTCGTCACCGCGGTGATCTCCGGCGCGTGCTTGAGCACGCCGGCGATGAAGTGCTTGGCCGTCTGCGACAGCTGGTACTGGCCACCGGCCTCGTAGAAGGCGTTCTGGTCGCCCTCGAACAGCGACACGTGGGTGTGCATGCCGGACCCGGGCTGGCCCGAGATCGGCTTCGGCATGAACGTCGCGTAGACGCCCTGCTCGATCGCCACTTCCTTCACCACGGTGCGGAAGGTCATGATGTTGTCCGCCATCGTCAGCGCGTCGGCGTAGCGGAGGTCGATCTCGTTCTGCCCGGGGCCGGCCTCGTGGTGCGAGAACTCGACCGAGATGCCGAGGTCCTCGAGCATCCGGACCGACCGGCGACGGAAGTCGTGCGCGCTGCCGCCGGGGACGTTGTCGAAGTAGCCGGCCTGGTCGACGGGCTGCGGGCCGCCGTCCTTCCACTCGCGGCTCTTCAGCAGGTAGAACTCGATCTCGGGGTGCGTGTAGAACGTGAACCCGCGGTCGCTCGCCCGCGCCAGGGTGCGCTTCAGCACGTTGCGGGGGTCGGCCACGGCGGGCTGCCCGTCCGGGGTCGTGATGTCGCAGAACATCCGCGCGGTGGGGTCGATCTCGCCGCGCCACGGCAGGATCTGGAAGGTCGAGGGGTCCGGGTGCGCCAGGACGTCGGCCTCGTAGGAACGGGTGAGGCCCTCGATCGCGGAGCCGTCGAACCCGATGCCCTCGGCGAACGCGCCCTCGACCTCGGCCGGGGCGATCGCCACCGACTTCAGCGTCCCGATGACGTCCGTGAACCAGAGTCGGATGAACTTGATGCCGCGCTCCTCGATGGTGCGGAGCACGAAGTCCGTCTGCTTGTCCATGCACGACCTTTCCGTGTATCGGGTGGCCGCTGGCGGGCCTCGTCCCAGGCTAGTGGTCCGGCGGTGTGCGCGGGGCCGTGCGACGCGCCGTCACCGGGGCGCCGCCCGCGGTGCTCAGCGGTCCTCGGCGTCCCACTTCTCGTTGTTCGCGGCGATGCGGTCGAGCGCGTGCTGCGCCTCTTCTCGCGTCGCGAACGGACCGATCCGGTCACGCTGCGGGGACTGCGGGCCCTGCTCGACCTGGCCGGTCTTGTCGTTGAACCACCACTGGGACTCGATGCGGTCTTCGCTCATGCCGCCCACCGTACCCACGCAACCGTCTGGAGGCCCGGTGCCGGTCCGGCGGACCGGCACCGGGCCTCCAGGCAGTCACGCCCACCGGCGTGGGGCCGCACCGTGGGGCGGTTGCGTTCGGCGCGTCGCGCCGCGGCTAGAGTGGTCCGCATGCCCCGGGACGAACACGGACACCTGACCGCCGGCCGCATCTCCCCGCACCGCGCCGTCCCGAAGGACATCGAGCGTCCGGAGTACGTCGGGAAGGTCGAGCCCCACGAGCACGGTCTCGGTGACACCTACACACCGGACGAGGTCGAGCGCATCCGCGTCGCCGGACGCATCGCGTCGCAGGCCATCGACGCCGTCGGCGAGGCCATCCGCCCCGGCGTGACCACCGACGAGCTGGACCGCATCGGGCACGAGTTCGTCGTCGCGCACGGCGCCTACCCCTCCACGCTCGGGTACCGCGGCTACCCGAAGTCGCTCTGCTCGAGCCTCAACGAGGTCATCTGCCACGGCATCCCCGACGACACCGTCCTGCAGGAGGGCGACCTCGTCAACATCGACATCACCGCCTACAAGGACGGCATGCACGGCGACACGAACCGCACGTTCGTCGTCGGGCAGGCAGCGCCCGAGGTGTCGGACCTGGTGACACGCACCGAAGAGGCACTGCGTCGCGGTATCAGGGCCGTCGCCCCGGGCCGGCAGGTCAACGTGATCGGCCGCGCCATCGAGGCGTACGCGAAGCGCTTCGGCTACGGCGTCGTCCGCGACTACACCGGACACGGCGTCGGTCGGGCCTTCCACTCCGGCCTGATCATCCCCCACTACGACGCACCGCAGTACGACACGGTGATCGAACCCGGCATGGTGTTCACGATCGAACCCATGCTCACGCTCGGCGGCATCGAGGCCGACATCTGGTCCGACGACTGGACGGTCTCGACCCGTGACAAGTCGTGGACCGCGCAGTTCGAGCACACCCTCGTCGTCACCGAACGCGGCGCGGAGCTCCTCACCGTCTCCTGACCGGACACCTCCGGCAGGCAACCGAAAGGCACGACAACCTCATGACCTCCCTCGCAGTCGGCGTCGACATCGGTGGTACGGGCATCAAGGGCGCGATCGTCGACGTCGCGTCCGGCGCCCTCACCACGGACCGCATCAAGAAGGCCACGCCCGAGGGCGGGAAGCCCCAGGACATCACGGCGGTGGTCAAGGAGATCATCGGCGAGCTCGCCCCCGGTGACGACGTCCCCGTCGGCGTCTGCTTCCCGGCGATCGTGCGGGACGGCAAGACGATGTCCGCCGCGAACGTGTCGAAGAAGTGGATCGGCTTCGAGGCCGAGGCACTGTTCGAGAAGGAACTCGGCCGCTCCATCCACTTCGTCAACGACGCCGACGCCGCCGGGTTCGCCGAGCAGCAGTTCGGCGCGGCCAAGGGCAAGGACGGGCTGGTCATCGTGACGACGCTTGGCACCGGCATCGGCACCGCGCTCATCAACGACGGCGTGCTCATCGTCAACTCGGAGCTCGGGCACCTGGAGATCGAGGGGCACGATGCCGAGTCGCGCGCCTCGTTCGCCGCCAAGGAGCGCGACGACCTGTCGTGGAAGCACTGGGCGAAGCGCCTGCAGAAGTACTACTCGACCCTCGAGGCCCTGCTCTCCCCCGAGCTCTTCGTCGTCGGCGGCGGGGTCTCGAAGCAGTACGAGGAGTTCCTCCCGCTGCTCGACCTGCAGGCCGACATCATCCCCGCGACGCTCCGCAACAACGCCGGCATCATCGGCGCCGCGACCCTGGCGGCGCGCAGCGTCTAGTCGGGTTGCGGGCGTACCTGGTCGCGGCTGTACCTGGTCGCGGCTGTACCTGGTCGCGGCTGTCCCTGGTTGCGGCTGTCCCTGGCCGCGGGAGTACCTGGTCGAATCGGGCGTACCTGGTCGGAACTTTCGACCAGGTACGCCCGTTCTCATCAGGTAAGCGTGTGGGTGCGGCTCCCCTCGCATCGGGCACCGCGGAGCCGGGTAGACTCGCTCCAGCGAATGGGTCGGTGAGACGGTCGCGTCGCTCCCCCGGGAGCGCCGAGGAACGTCCGGGCTCCACAGAGCAGGGCGGTGGGTAACACCCACCCGGAGCAATCCGCGAGACAGTGCCACAGAAAGCAGACCGCCGGCGGAGACGTCGGTAAGGGTGAAACGGTGGTGTAAGAGACCACCAGGGGTCCGGGTGACCGGATCCGCTCGGTAAACCTCGCCCGGAGCAAGGTCAGACAGAGGACGTTGAGGCTGCTCGCCGAGTCCTCGGGTAGACCGCTGGAGGCCGACGGCAACGTCGGTCCGAGAGAGATGGCCGTCACCGCCGCGCAAGTGGCGGGACAGAACCCGGCGTACGGCCGGCCCATTCGCCCCCTTCTCCGCGCCGCGTTGGCCCGCGCGGTCGGGACTCCCGTCAGGCGCCGCGCGCGGTCACGACTCCCCGCTCAGGTCCGCCGAGTGGTCACCAACGGTCGGTTGGCAGGAGCGCAGCCGACAGTTCGTGACCTCTCGGCGGCACGCCCCCGACGCGTTGCGACCAGCCCACGACGGTCAGGAGGCGCGGTGCCGCGCCGCCACGGGCCTCCCGTCAGACGGCGCGCGCGCCGCGCGCGGTCACGACTCCCCGCTCAGGTCCGCCGAGCGGTCACCAACGGTCGGCCGGCGGGACCGCAGCCGACAGTTCGTGACCTCTCGGCGGCACGCCCCCGACGCGTTGCGACCAGCGCACGACGGTCAGGAGGCGCGGTGCCAGCCGGCACCGCGCCTCGGCCACGGACGTCGCTCGCGACTACAGCCCGGACTCGGCCGTCCGCACCAGGATCGCGTCGCTGTCGGGGCACAGCACCACGTCGTCGGGCGCAGCCCGGCGGATGGTCTGCAGGTCGGAGTTGTTGAGCGCCACGCCCGAGGCGGTCGACACGCCACCCTGCAGCAGCGAGGCGCCGAAGCCGTAGCGCGCACGCTGCCGGTCGTACAGGGCGAGCAGCTCGGCCGGCACCTTGGCAGCGACGTCGGCGCGGGCCTGCTCGGCCGACTCGCGGTCGGCCGTGAGCCGGGCGATCTCCGCGTCGCGCTCGGCGACCAGACCACCGCGGGCGGCCTCGACGTCGGCGAGCTTCGCCTCGATGTCGCCGACCCGGGCGCGGAGCCCGTCGAGGTTCTCCATGATCTCGAGCTCGGCGGTCTCGAGGCCGCCGATGCGCCGCTGCAGCGAGTCGAGCTCACTCTGCAGTCCGGCGGCGTCCTTCGCGTTCGCGACGTTCTGCAGCATCGTGGTGTCGCGTTCGACACGGGCCTGTGCCACAGCGGTGTCGGACTCCAGGCGGGCGAGGTCGCGCTCGGCGTCCTCGACCTCGCCGGTGGCGGCGACGAGTTCGCTCCGGAGCGCCGCGGCCTGCTTGCTCAGCTCGGTCAGCTGGTCGCCCTTCTGCAACGACGTGATGCGGTGCGCGATGCGGGTGACGTCGTTGTCGAGACGCTGGACGTCGAGGAGGATGACCTGGTCCTCGGGTGCTGCCTTCATGGTCAGGCTCCTTCTGTGGGGGTGGTGGGTTCGGCGGCCGGCAGGACGGCGAAGTCCCACGGGTCGGTGCGGAGGTCGCTCACGGTGACGCGGACCCCGGCCCGGGTACGCAGCTGCTCGGCGGCGACGTCGAGCCAGAGCCACTCGGTGGCCCAGTGCGAGGTGTCGATGAGCGCCGGCCCGCCGCCGAGCAGCGCCTGTTCGCGGAACTCCGAGGCCGGGTGGTGCCTCAGGTCGCTCGTGATGTAGACGTCGGCGTCGAGCACGGCGGGGTGGCCGAGCAGCGAGTCGCCGGCACCCGCGCAGAGCGCCACGGTGCGGACGGGCTGGTCGAAGTCACCGGAGACGCGGACCCCGGTGGCCGTGGGCGGCAGCAGGTCGACGAGCTTCCGGGCGAGGGCGCCGAGGGTCGTCCCCTCGGGCAGCACCCCGACTCGGCCGATGCCCGTGTCGGGGTCGGCTCCGGCGTCGAGCGGTCGCTGCTCGGTGAGCCCGAGTCGGTCGGCGAGGACGGCCGAGGTGCCGGTCGTCACGACGTCGGCGTTGGTGTGCGCCGCGAGCAGGGCGCTGCCGCCACGCACCAGGGTCGCGAGGACGCTGCCCTTGTAGGTCGACTCCGCGATCGTCGTCACCCCGCGGAGCAGCAGCGGGTGGTGCGTGAGCAGGAGCCCGGCACCGAGTTCGACGGCTTCACGGGCGGTGGCCGGCACCGCGTCGACGGCGAGGTGCACGTGCTCGACGGTGGCGGCGGGATCACCCGCGACGAGGCCGACGGAGTCCCACGACTCGGCACCGGCGGCGGGCCACAGGTCCTCGATCACGGCCTGGAGTTCGCGGAGCGTCGGCATCCCGTCAGTGTACCGAGGCGACCGCCCCGCACGGGGCAGCCGGTCCGTGTGAGGTGATCCGGGCCTCCAGGCAGTGCAGCCGACGGCAGTGCAGCCGACGGCAGTGCAGCCGGAGGCAGTGCAGCCGACGGCGTCGTGACCGCAAGCCGTCAGCGACGACCGAGCAGACCGAGCAGGCGGTCGACGAGTCGCGACCACCAGCTGGCCGGGGCCGGCGCTGCCGCCGTGGCGGTGTCGGCGTCCGCTGCCTGCGCGGCGGGGGCCGGGACCACGGGTGCGGCGACGGCGTCCGGCAGGACGACCGGCGTGCTGGCGGTGACGCCCTGGTGCGCGGTGAGCGCGGCGGCGAAGGCCGCGCGGTCGATGACCGTCGGCCCGGTGGCGGGCAGGACGAGCGGGGTGGGTCGCGTGGCCGCGGACACCGGGGACACGGCCGGGAGGCCCAGCACCGGTCGGACGGGTTCGTCGCGTTCCGGGGTGACGAGTTCCACCACCGGTGCGGCTTCCGGAGCGGGTGCCTGCTCTGCTGCGGGGACGCCCCGTGCTGCGCGGGTCGGCGCGGGGGCCGCCCGGGTGACGAGCGCCACGGGAGCGGTCGCTGCGCGGCGGGCTGCGGCGCGGTCGCGGCGGTCCGCCTCGGCGGCGGCATCGGTCAGCAGGTCGGCGAAGACGGTGTGCGCGAAGGCGCGGGCGGCCGTCACCTCGGGGTCCTCCGAGCCGGCGACGGTGGCCTCCCACGCGGCGAGGCGAGCGAGGTCCTCGTCACGGCGGCGGACCTCGTCCTCGAGCAGGACGATGCGCTCGATGCTGCTGCGGCCGGTGGACGACGAGACCTTGACCGCGAGGTCCTCGATGCGCAGGGCCAGACGCTCCGGCGGCTCCGGGAACGACGGGGCGCAGACCGCGGCGTGGCGGGCGCGGTCGCGGCGGAACGCGGGGGCGGCGGGTGCCGACGGGGTGGTCTCATCGGCCGGGGTCGTCTCGTCAGCCGGGGCCGGGGTGGCGACGTGCGCCGGGGCGGTCGTCGGGTCGACGGTCGCTTCGTCGGCGGTCGAGGTGCTGATCGCGGCGTGTCCGGGGCGCTGCACGGGGCCGGTGACGGGCGGGACGACGAGGTCCGGCACGTACGGGGCACGGGTCGCCGGTGCGTCGCGGAGCCACTCCTCGAGCTCGCGGCCGAACGGGTCCACGAGCGGGGTGCGTGCGCCGGACTGGGTCTCCATGCTCGAAGGATAAATATCGCGCGGGCCGAAATGCGGGACATCCGCGGAGTGTCGCTGCACTGCCTGCCATATCGGAGCGGAGTTGAGCGGCGTGTCGCGCGCCGTGGTCACCGGGGTGGGCGGAGGCCGTCCTCGAACGCCCGCAGCAGTTCCCGTCCAGCCGACCAGGCACCGACACCACTGGCGACGTTCACGTGCCCGAGGGGACCGACACGGACGACGTCCGCGCCCATGACGTCGGCGAACACGACGCCCCGGTCGGCGCTGCAGTACGGGTCGTCGTCGCTCACGACGAGGCGCGTCGGGACCTGCTGGGCCGCGGGCACCGGGCGCGGTGTCACGAAGCCCGAGGCCTCGGCCGGGAACGCGGCACCGAGCGGGTCGGGCGGGGCGACGAGGAAGGCGCCGGCGACGAGCGCGGGAACGTCCGCCGTGGTGGCGAGCCAGTCGGCGACGGCCAGGACGCCGAGGCTGTGGGCGATGAGGACCGGGGGCTCCGTGCACGACGCCACGGCCGCGGAGATCGCGTCGTGCCAGTCGTCGGGGTCCGGGTCGCTCCACGAGGTGGGGGCGATGCGGACGCTGGCGCGCTGGGGGTGGTGGTCGTGCTGGCCGTGTTGGTCCTGCTGGCCGTGCTGGTCGCGCTGGCCGTGCTCGTCGTGCTCGTCCTGCTGGCCGTGCTCGTCGTGCTCGTCCTGCTGCTCCCGCTCCCAGACGGACTGCCAGTGGTCCGGGCCCGAGTTCCAGATGCCGGGGACGATCACCCACGGTCGCGGTCTGCTCACCCGGGCAGCGTAGCGAATCGGCGAGGCCCCGATCCGGAGTGTGACGCGCGTCAGGGCTGCAGGACAGCGCCCCGGGGCTGCTGCAGCGTGTCGCGCGGGTACTGCCCGAAGCGCGACGCGTACGCCGCCGAGAAGCGGCCGAGGTGCGCGAAGCCCCAGCGCAACGCCACGCTCGCCACCGTCAGGTCGCCCGCCGACGCACGCCGGAGTTCCTCGTGCACGCGGTCCAGGCGGATCCCCCGCAGCAGCGCGTTCGGCGCGGTGCCGACCTGCCGCTGGAACGCCTGCTGCAGCCCCCGGACGCTCAGGCCGACGTGCTGGGCGACGTCGGTGGTGGTCACGGGTGTGTGGGCGAAGGCGTGCATGAACTCCACGGCCTCGCGGACGCGACCCGTGGCTCCCTGTGGCAGCGCGACATCCGGGGCGATGGACTCGTGCGGGAACGTGTCGAGGAACGCCAGCGCGGTCTCACGAACGGTCTCGGCGAGGGCCAGCGCGGTGAGTGGTGCCGGGCCGAGCACGATCGCTGCGGCTCGTTGCACCCGGGCGTTCCAGGCGCGGAGGTCCTCCGGCCGGGGTGCCGCGGTGTGGTCGAACACCAGGGGGCCGGGCCGGGTGCCGTGCACCTCGGCGGCGACGCCCTCCAGGTACGTGCGGTCGAACTGCACGAGGCTCTGGCGGATCTCCTGCAGGTCGAAGGCGAAGGGGCGCCGTGTCGGGAACACCCGGGGCGTCCCCGGTGCGAAGTCGACCTCCTGGCGACCGACGTCGACGCGGCCACCGCCGTCCGAGGTCCACATCACGACGTACTCGTCGGGGACCTCGACCTCGCCCTGCATCCGCCCGTCGAACCGGGTGGAGCGGAACGTCATCGATCCGTCGCCCACGACCTGGAACCGGTACGCGAACGGACGATCGGTCCGGGACGCCGAGAACCCCGTGCTCTCGTAGGCCTCTTCGTACAGTTGCACGGCCGCGTCGAGTCCGGCGCCGGACGTCTCGAACCGGATCCGGGGATCAGGCTCGACAGTCATCGCGCGAATCGTGACACGGTGTCCGGGAAACGCGAAAATCGGCGATCCGTCATTGCGGTTTACGGCCCACGAAGTGCGCTGGGCGGACGACCGGTGCGGCTCCGTCGATGCGTGACGGCCGTGCTCCCGCTCAGTGCCGGGAGCGCAGCACCGTCCAGCGGTTCCGGTCGGCCACGCGTTCGTACCGCAGGTCGTCGACGACCATCCGGACGAGGGCGAGCCCGCGACCACCCTCGGCGAAGTCGTCGGGCAGCACGGCAGCGTCGGGATCCACCGTCGCTGCGACCCCGTCGTCGGACAGCAGCGCCTGGAAGCGCTCGTCGCCGATCTCGAGCCGGAGCTCGCACGAGACGCCGTCCGGCCGGGCGCCGTGCTCGATGACGTTCGAGGTGAGTTCGACCAGGGCGAGCTCGAGGGCCATCCGGTCTTCGGCGGCGACGGACGGCTCGTGCTGCCACACGCCCGCGAGGAAGTCGTGCACGGCGGACACGTCGTCCGGAGGGCACGCCAGTGCGAGCATGTGCTCGGCGACGGGGGCGGTCATCACCAGTCGGTCACCGCGGCGTCCCCGTCGGGGTACGTCCGCAGGATCTTGTCGATGTTCGAGAGCTTGAGCACCATCTGGACCTGTTCCGACGGCGCCGCGATGCGGAGGTCGCCGCCGGCCTGCCGCGCGGTCTTGAGGCTGCCGACCAGGGCACCGAGGCCGGAGGAGTCCATGAACTCGACCCCGGAGAGCTCGACCACGAGCCGCGAACGCCCGTTGCCGACGATCTGGGCGACGGTCTCGCGGAACGTGGGCGCGGAGACCATGTTGAGCCGGCCGCTGCACTCCAGGACGGCGGTGTCGGTCTCCGCCTCGTGTACGACGATGTCCATCTCGGTGGGTCTCCTCAGATCGGTGCGCCTTGCAACCAGCAACCTACCGGCTCAGACCCTCAGTTGTGGGACCGGTTTCGCCGCGTCGCCGTCACCTGGACCACCACGGCCGCGGCCATCAGCGCTGCCATCACCCCACCCATGGCCAGTGCGGTACCGCCGAGCGCGCCGGCGAGCGGGGTGCCGAGACCGCCAATGCCGAAGGTCAGCCCGCCCTGCAGGGCAGCCGCGGTGCCCGGGTGCGCCGCGCCGACGTGCTGGGTTCGGGTCATCGCCGCCGGCAGGACGAAGCCCCACGCGGCCGTCACGACCGCGAGGGCGCACCACACCGGCACGGGCCCGAGTCCGAGGAGCGCCGACACGAGCACGGCCGTGGCCCCGACCGTCCCGACGACCAGGCCCAGGGTCAGCAGGGCGTCTTCGGTGAACCGTCCGACGAGCCGACCGAACAGCAGCGTCGTGACGATCATCATCGACGCGTTCGTAGCGAAGACGAGCGTGTACAGCCCCTCGGAGAACCCGAACTCCGACTGGAACACGAACGAGCTCGTCGCGATGTACGCGAAGAACCCCACCGTCGACAGCACCCCGCTCAGCACGTAGGCCCGGAACCGCGGGATCGCCAGGAGCTCGCGGATGCGCTGCCCGTTGGCCGCGAACCCGACGCCACCGCGACGCTCCGGCGGCAGGGTCTCGCGGAACCGCAGCACCACGGCCACGAAGAACACGGCACCGAGCACGGCCAGCACGACGAACATGAGCCGCCACGTGCCGACCGTGAGCACCGCTCCCCCGGCGAGCGGTGCCACCACGGGCCCGATCGCATTGATGGCCGCGAGTGTGCCGAAGACCTTCGCCATCCGGGTGCCGCTCGTCACGTCGGACACCATCGCCCGACCGGCCACGGCCCCCGCGGCACCGGCGAGTCCCTGGGCGACGCGGGCCACCACCAGCGTCACGACGTCGGGCGCGAGCGCGCAGCCGACCGACGCCAGGGCGAACAGGGCGGTCCCGACGACGAGCATCGGCCGACGACCGATCCCGTCACTCACCGGTCCGACGAGCAGCTGGCCGACCGCGAAGGCCACGAGGAACGCCGTGAGCGACAGCTGCACGGCGCCCGGCGTGGTGTCGAGGTCACGCGCGATGGCCGGGAGCGCGGGGATGTACATGTCCGTCGCGAACGGCGAGACCCCGACGATGAGCGCCAGCGGCACGATCGGGGGCAGCACGGTCGTCGTCGGTCCCAGGCTGCGCTCCGTCGTCACCTCGGACACGCTACGCGTCCCCGAATCGATTCGACAGGCACTTCGTGAGCAGCAGCGGTCGGGTCGAGGTGCCGGACGCGACCGTTGCTGCTCACGGAACGCGGGCCTTGCGACGCGCGCGCGGAGGGACGGGAGGCCCGGTGCGGCCCCGCCACGGGCCTCCCGTCCGGTGCCGCGAGCGGTCACGACACCCCGCTCACGTCCGCCGAGTGGTCGCGTTCCGTCGCCCGGCGACGGCGCAGCCGACGCTTCGTGACCGCCCGACGGGCGCCACCCGACGTGTCCTGACCACTCGGGCCGACCGACGGCGCGAAGCGCGCGCGGTCACGACACCCCGCTCACGTCCGCCGAGTGGTCGCGTTCCGTCGCCCGGCGACGGCGCAGCCGACGCTTCGTGACCGCCCGACGGACGCCACCCGACGTGTCCTGACCACTCGGGCCGACCGACGGCGCGAGGCGCGCGCGGTCACGACACCCCGCTCACGTCCGCCGAGTGGTCGCGTTCCGTCGCCCGGCGACGGCGCAGCCGACCGTTCGTGACCACTCGGCCGGTGCCACCCGACGTGTCCTGACCACTCGGGCCGACCGACGGCGCGAAGCGCGCGCGGTCACGACACCCCGCTCACGTCCGCCGAGTGGTCGCGTTCCGTCGCCCGGCGACGGCGCAGCCGACGCTTCGTGACCACTGGGCGGTGCGGCCCGGGACGTGCGCGCAGACGGACGGGAGGCCCGGTGCCAGCTGGCACCGGGCCTCCTGTCCGTCGGTCGGGGGCGTCAGCCCGTGTTCTGCAGGCCGGCCGCGATCCCGTTGACGGTGAGCAGCAGGAGCCGGTGGTCGGCGTCCGTCGGGTCCGTGCTGCCGGACGTGCGGATGGCGCGCAGCGCGCGGAGCTGCAGGTGCGACAGCGCGTCGACGTACGGGCTGCGGAGGCGCACGGCGCGGGCCAGGACGGGCCGGTCCTCGAGCACGTCGCTACCGCCGGAGACGCGGAGCACCCAGTCGCGGGTGCGGACCATCTCGTCGAGCACCTTCGCGGCGAGGTCGTCGCGGTCGGCGAGCTCGAGGTACCGGCGTGCGATGTGCTCGTCGGTCTTCGCGAGCGACATCTCGACGTTCTTGATCATCGCGGCGAAGAGCGGCCACTCGGCGTACGCGGCGCGGAGCACGTCGACGTCGCCGACGGCCTCGAGCGCGGAGCCGAGCCCGTACCAGCCGGCGAGGTTGATGCGCGCCTGCGTCCACGAGAACACCCACGGGATGGCGCGGAGGTCCTCCAGCGACTCCACCGACAGGCCACGACGGGCCGGGCGGGAGCCGAGGGGCAGCAGGCCGATCTCCTCCATCGGGGTGACCCGGGCGAACCAGGGCGCGAAGCCGTCGGCCTTGACCAGGTCGTAAAAGGCGACGCGCGAGACGTCGTCGAGCTGCTGGGCGAGGTCGGCGAACCGGGCGGCCGCGGCCGCGGTGCGCGCCTCGTTCGACGGCGACGACGCGAACAGCGTCGCCGAGGCCATCTGCTCGAGGTGGCGGGCGGCGATGTCCTGGTCGCCGTACTGGGCGAAGATGACCTCACCCTGCTCGGTGAGCTTCAGGCGACCGTCGATCGACCCCGGCGGCTGCGCGAGGACGGCCTCGTTGGCGGGACCGCCACCGCGGCCGAGCGAACCGCCCCGGCCGTGGAACAGGGTCAGCTCGATGTCGTTGTCGCGGGCCCAGTCGGCGATGCGGGCCTGGGCGTCGTACAGCGCCAGGTTCGCGGACACCGGGCCGACGTCCTTCGACGAGTCCGAGTAGCCGAGCATGACCTCGAGCCGACGGCCGGTCGCGGCGAGGCGTCGCTGGAACGCCTCGGTGCGGACGGCCTCGTCGAGGATGTCGACGCTGGCGTGCAGGTCGGCGAACGTCTCGAACAGCGGGATGACGTCGAGCACCGGCGCGGCCTCGGCGGACCCGAGCGCGGCGACCGCGAGTTCGTGCACGTTCGCCAGGTCCGCCGGGGACTGCGTGAAGGACACGATGTACCGGTTCGCCGCGCGGACGCCGTAGCGGGACTGCAGCCCGGCGATCGTGCGGAACACGGCGAGGACCTCTTCGGTGGTCTCGCTCAGTTCGCCACCGGCGCGGATCTCGGCCAGGGCGGTGCGGTGCACCTGCGAGTGCTGACGGACCTCGAGCTCGGCCAGGTGGAACCCGAAGGTCTCGACCTGCCAGATCAGGTTCTGCAGCTCGCCGTTCGCCGGGCGGATCGCACCGGCGGCGACGAGCGACGCCTGGATGGTGCGGAGGTCCGCCAGCAGCGCCTCGGGGCCGTCGTAGGCCAGCGGCGTGGTGCCGGTCCGGGTGGCGTCGATGCGCGCGGCGACGAACAGGAGCGCACGACGGTGGGTCTCGTTCGGTGCGCGGACGCCGATGCGCTCGGCGATGCCCGGGTCGAGGGACTCCTGCGCGGCGACGAGGGCGGTGAGGCCGGCGTCGGCGGGGGTGTCGCTCGCGTCGAGGGTCAGGGCGCTGCCGATGCGGGTGGTCGCGCGGGCGAGGCCGAGCAGGATGTGCTCCGCCGCGATCTCGGCGGCCTGGCGGGTGACGTCGGCCGTCACG
The DNA here is from genome assembly GCF_003234745.1 of Curtobacterium sp. MCLR17_039. Lineage (NCBI taxonomy): Bacteria > Bacillati > Actinomycetota > Actinomycetes > Micrococcales > Microbacteriaceae > Curtobacterium > Curtobacterium sp. MCLR17_039. The sequence continues at coordinate 15,664 of NZ_QKTF01000021.1, read as the reverse complement.
TGCGGGTTGCCGTCGCGGTCGCCGCCGATCCAGGTGCCGAACCGCACGAACGCGGGCGCGATCACGGGAGCGCGGCCGGCGTCGTCGCCCTGCAGCCGGTCGTCGAGCAGGCGGTAGACCTGCGGGACGATCTCGAACAGGGTCTGGTCGAACACGCTCATCGCGGTGCGGACCTCGTCGAGCGGGGTCGGCCGGGTGGTGCGGAGCGGGGAGGTGCGCAGGAGGGTCGTGATCTCCTCGAGCAGGCGGCGCTCGTTCTCGGCGCGGGCCGTCGCGTTGCGGGCGCGGTCGCGCTCGTCGATGAGGTCCGTGATGCGGCGGACACCCGTGGTGACCGCGCGGCGGCGGGCCTCGGTCGGGTGGGCCGTCAGCACCGGGTGGAACCGCAGGGTGCGGAGGCGCTCGGCGGCCTCGGCCTCGCCGACCTCGGCGACGAGCTCGGCGTACGTGGCGGGGAACGAGTCGCCGGCCACGCCGCCGTCGTCACCACGCTGCCGGAGGACCCGCACGCGGTGGTGTTCCTCGGCCAGGTTGGTGAGGTGGAAGTAGGTGGTGAACGCCTGTGCCACGGCCTCGGCGCGTTCGGCCGACATGCCGGAGACGATCGCCTGGGCACGCGCTGCACCCTCGGCGTGGTCGCCTTCGTAGGCGTCGATCACGGCGGCGCGCAACGACTCCACGTCGTGGAGCAGTTCGTCGCCCCCGTTCTCCCGCAGCACCCGGCCGAGGAGGTTGCCGAGGTACCGCACGTCGGCGCGCAGGTCACTGTCGACCGCACCGCTGACGTCGTCCCGCGCGCGCTCGTGGCGTGCAGATCCGTCGATCGCCGTCATGGAGTCCTTTCCGGGTCGTCCGGGAGGCTGGTCCCGGGTCCCAGCAGCGTATCGGCACCCGGGGACGCATGACGTCGACCGTCCGGACGGACGCGGGGCCGGGCGGGAGTGCGCAGCCGCTGCGCGGGCAGGCGGGTCCGGGCGGGCTGGCCTGGGTACTGCCGCCGCGGGTCAGGCGGGCACGGAGGCGCTACCCGGCTCCTGACGGAACGGCGCACGGCGGGCATCGAGGCCGGCGAGCAGCCCACGGTTCAGCTCGTAGGCGAGCTCGACCTCGGCGATCACCCGCTCCTGCTCGTCGGCCGTCCAGGGCGCGGCGTCGAGCTGGGCCCGGTAGGTGTGCTCGAAGTCGCTCGGGTCGGCGACCTGGTCGAAGATGTAGAAGAGGACACCGTTCGTGTCGAACCCGAACCGATCGGCCAGCACCTGTCCGATCACGTGCCCGCCGGACACGTCGCCGAGGTACCGCGTGTAGTGGTGTGCCACGAAGCCGCCGGGCCACTCGGCCGCGACCTCGTTGAGGCGTCGCACGTACGCGGTCGTCGCGGGCAGCGGGCACACCAGCTCGGACCAGTCCGGTCCGATCAGGTACTCGAGGTCGGCCCGGATCGCCGGCATCCGGGTGAGCTGCGCGGTGACGAACGGTGCCGCCACGGGGTGGTCGGCCATGCGTTCCGCCGCCCGCTCGAGCGCGTCGTACACGAAGGCGTACTGTCCGAGCAGGTCCGCGTAGTCGGCGACGTCGCAGTCGCCACCGAGCAGGTCCTGCATGAAGCCGCTCGTGGCCGAGGCACCGTGCGAGCGCCGCGTGCGACGCCGCAGCAGCTCGGAGAACGGGATGACGGTCGAGTCCATGAGGTAAGGCTAACCTTAGTGATGCGCGCGTCAAGCAGGGATCACCCAGGTGGCGCCGAACCCGCGAGAGGAAGCTCCCCCACGATGAGCTCGAAACCCAAACGCCCCCAGCACGTCTTCGTCGTCGACCGCACCGAACGGCTCTCGCCCCACATGGTGCGCGTGCACCTGGGCGGCTCGGCCTTCGAGGACTTCGTCGCCCAGGCCGACCCCGACCGACTCGGCTCGACCGACAAGTACGTCAAGCTCCTGCTCGCCAAGCCGTCGCTCGGACTCGTGCCGCCGTACGACCTCGAGGCCCTGCGCGAGACCCTGCCGAAGCACGACCGCCCCGCCCGCCGCACCTACACGGTGCGTGCGGTCGACCACACCACGCGGACCATCGCGATCGACTTCGTCGTGCACGGCGACGAGGGCCTCGCCGGTCCCTGGGCAGCGTCCGCGCAGCCGGGCGATCGGCTCGCCCTGTCCGGGCCCGGTGGTGGCTACGCGCCCACCACGGACCCGGCGGTCACGCACGTGCTGCTCGGTGACGACAGCGCCCTGCCCGCGATCGGCGCAGCACTCGAGTCCATGCCCGACTCCGCCACCGGGGTCGCCCTGGTCGAGGTGGCCGGGCCCGCTGACGAGCAGGACCTCCGGCACCCGGCCGGGGTCGACCTGCGGTGGCTGCACCGGAACGCCACCGGCGCCCAGCCGGGCACGCTCCTGCTGGAGACGGCCCGCGGGCTGCCGCGTGCCTCCCGGCCGGTCCAGGTCTTCGCGCACGGCGAGCGGACTGCGATGAAGGCGATCCGTCGGCTGCTGCAGGACGACTGGGGGCTGGAGAAGCGCGAGATGTCGTTGTCGGCGTACTGGGCGCTCGGTCGCGGTGAGGACGAGTTCCAGGAGGAGAAGCGCGAGCCAGTCGGGGTGATCTTCACCGACTGACGGCGGCCTGCGTGCCCGTTACTTCCCATGGCGGGCGCGATGGCTGGTGGAAACGGGCGTACCTGGTCGGAAGAACGGACCAGGTACGCCCGATCTCGGTCGGTACGCCCGGCGGCCGGGGCGCGCGGTTCCCGCAGGTACGCCCGCTCCTTCCCAGAACGGGCGCGATGGCTGGTGGAAACGGGCGTACCTGGTTGGAAGAACGCACCAGGTACGCCCGCTTCGACCAGGTACGCCCGGTACGACCAGGCACGCCCGGTACGCCCGGTGCGCGCAGCGGCCGGGAGGCCCGGTACCCGCAGGAACGCCCGTTCCTTCCCAGAACGCGCGCGATGGCTGGTGGAAACGGGCGTACCTGGTCGGAAGAACGGACCAGGTACGCCCGGTTCGACCAGGGACGCCCGGTACGACCAGGCACGCCCGGTACGCCCAGCGCGCGCATCGGCCGGGAGGCCCGGGGCACGTCGGTGGGTCGGGCTAGCGTTCCGCGCATGGTCACCTCGTCGTGCTGCGTGCCCGGTTGCGCGGGCGTACTCGCGGACGGTCTCGCGGGCGTCCCCCTGTGCGGTGCGCACGTCGCGTTCGTCGCCGACCTCGCAGCCGAACACCCCGGCATCGAGGACACCCTGCCCGGCCCGTGCCCGGCGTGCGGTTCGCGGATCGGGGTGCGCTACCCCTCGGGGATGGTCTGCGCCCGGTGCGAGTGGCGCTGGGGGGAGGTACCGGACGGCGACCTCGCTCCCCCTCGGGTCGACGTCGTCTACTACCTGCGGATGCGCGACGACTTCGGCGACCGCATCAAGATCGGCACGACGATGAACCCCCGGCAACGGCTCGCGGCGATCCCGCACCAGGACCTGCTGGCGTTCGAGCGCGGTGACCGGACCCTCGAACGCCGACGGCACGCCACGTTCGCCGCCAGCCGGTACCCGGGTACCGAGTGGTTCCGGGTGACGCCGGAACTCCTGGCCCACGTGGACACCGTCGCCGCCGGGGTCGACGACCCGTGGGACCTGCACGCCCGGTGGACGAGCGAGGCGCTCGCGCTGCGGGGCTGACGCACGACCGAGCAGGCAGGGCGCCTGCTCAGCCGCCGGGGCGCCTGCTCAGGCGGCCTGCAGCATGCGGTCGGCGGTGCGGAGCGAGAGCGCCATGATCGTCAGCGCCGGGTTCGCGATGACCGCGCTCGGAAACACCGAGTTGTCGGCGATCCACAGGTTCGGGATGTCCCACGAGCGGCCGTCCTGGTCGACGACGGAGGTCTCGCGGTCCGTGCCCATCCGCGCGGTGCCGATGGTGTGCGCCGTGCGTTCGAGCACCCGGACGTCCTGGCCACCGGCTGCCTCGACGATGGTCGTCATCGTGCGGACCGCGTGGCGGCGGATCGCCTCTTCGTTCGAGCCCGGGGTGAAGGAGACCCGGGCACGCGGGACACCGTGCTCGTCGAGTTCGTCGGTCAGCTCGAGGCGGTTGTCGTCGTACGGCAGGCACTCGGCGTTGATGCCGACGCCGGCCGAGAACGGGTAGTCCTGCAGCGCCCGGACGAGCTCGGCACCGCGGAGTCCGCCGCCCCGGACCAGCGAGGTCGCGAAGGTCTGCGGCTGCACGCCCAGGCTCTGGATGAGGTAGCCGCCGGCGAAGTCGGCGTCCGCCGGTCGGACGAAGTCCTCGGTGATGATCGACGACGGGTACCCGCGGTACGAGCGCATCGACTCGTCGAACCGCGCCCACACCTGGGTTGCTCCGTGCGCGGTGAAGTTCCGGCCGACCTGTCCGCTGCCGTTCGCGACACCGGTGTGCAGCAGCAGCCGCGGCGTCTCGACACCGCCCGCGGCGAGGACGAGGGTCCGGCAGCGCTGGCGGTGCTCGCGCCCGTCGGCGGTGTACAGGACGGCCTCGACCCGTCCCGCCGCGTCGAGCTCGATGCCGTGCACGAAGGACTCCGGACGGATCTCGGCACCGAACGCGACGGCGGCGGGCAGGTAGGTCGTGTCCATCGACACCTTCGAGCCGTTGCGGCAGCCCTGGTGGCAGGAGCCGCAGGACACGCAGGCCTGGCGCAGCCCGTGGTGCTCCTGGTGCCGGTCCTCGGTGGTCAGGCCGACCGGGGCATCGGTCGCGGTGATCCCGGCCACCGCGGTACCGCGCATCATCATGTCCGACGAGGCGTTCCGGGCCGGCGGGCGCATCCGGTAGCGACGGGACGGGTCCCACGGGTAGTGCTCGGGGCCGGCGACACCGACGTCGTGCTCGACCTGCTCGATCCAGCCGGTGAGCTCGGCGTGGCTGATCGGCCAGTCCTGCCCCGCGCCGCTCTCGGTCCGCAGTCGCAGGTCGTGCTCGCTCGGCCGCGGGGTGAACGCGCCCCAGTGCAGCGTCGAGCCACCGACGCCCGTGCCGCTGTTGTTGGGGCCGAAGGCCGTGGGGGCTCCGCCGCCGCTCAGCCGCTCGTCCATCCAGTTGATGTCACCGGGGGCGGCCACCTCGTCCGGCACGTGGTCGCCCGGCTCGGTGTTGCGGCCGGCTTCGAGCGCGACGACCGTCAGGCCACGGCGGGCCAGCGAGGCGAGGAGCGGTGCTCCCCCGGCCCCGGTGCCGACCACGACAACGTCGACGACGTCGTCCGTGCCGTAGGTGCGTTGTCCGTCGAGTCTCATCGTGCAGCTCCGGTCGTCGGTGCGGTGTCCATCGTGGTGGCGGTGCCGGGGTCGGCGGGGGCCTCGGGTTCCCAGGCCTCGCGCTGGCCCGCCGCGAGCAGCTGGAAGCCCTGCTTGCGGACGCCGTCGCCACCGTTCGCGTAGCCGTCGAAGTCGATGGCGGCCATGGTGGCGGGGTGTGCGAGCCAGTGCTTCACGAGGTCGACGCTGGCGTCCTCGAACCACGCGCGCAGCTGCTCGGCGTCGAGATCACCGTCGGCGCGGTACCGCCCGGCAGCCACGGACTCGAGGGCCTGGTCGAGCACACCGTCGCGGGCGGGCGCGGCGAGGACGTCGAGCGCTGCGCGGTAGGCCTCGGCGTCCACCGGCAGGCCGTCCGGCCGCCAGCCGTCGCCGAGCCCCGCGGCCAGCTGCGCGTCGACCCGCAGTGCCAGGTCGATCTGGTCGGTGCCGGGCTGCGGGACGACGATCCGCGCGACGTCACGCAGCGTGCCCAACTGCGTCGGCGTCAGCGCGTGGGGTGCGGCCGTCGGGTCGTCGGGCAGGGCGCGCTCGGCGAGCAGCCCTCGGGTCCGGGCGCTGACCCGCGGCGAGGCGATCACGCGGGCGTGCTCCACGGGGACGACCGGCGAACCCGTGACCCGGCGCTGCCAGAAGTCGCGGATGCGCTCGGCCACGGCCTCGGGCTGTTCCCAGGGCAGCAGGTGGGCGGCGCCGTCGACGACGTGGAGCTCGCTGTTCGGCCAGTGCGGCAGGGTCAGGCGACGCTGGGCGTCGGCATCCAGGTCGCCGTCCTCGGCGCCGGCGAGCACCAGGGCGGGCACCGGGTTCGGTGCGGCGTCCGACCAGTCTTCGCGGCTGCCGCGGGACAGCCAGTCTGTCCAGGCCGCGGGGTCGGTCCGCTCGACGTCCTGCACCGCCGCACTGTGCCGCGCGGGCGCCAGGGGTGCCGCGGTGTTGGCGGCGACGAACTCCTCGGCGTCCTCGGTGCCGATCGGGCCACCGGCAGCCCACGAGAGCATCGTCCAGCGGCGGTCGTCGTCCATCGGCTCGGGAGCGAGCGGGGACGCGGCGAGGAGCACCACGGCCCGCAGCCCGAACAGGCCGTTCGCGCCGGAGATCGTGCGGTCGGCCACCACCGTGGCGACCTTGCCGCCCATCGAGTGCCCGAGGAGCATCCACTCCGTCGAGCCGCTCGCCCCGATCGCGCGCTCCACCAGGACGGCCATCTCCTCGACGGTGGTGCCGGACGACGCCGGGCTGCGACCGAAGCCGGGCAGGTCGATGCCGATCAGGTCGAGGTCGCCGAGGAGCTCGGCGCGCAGCAGCGCGAACTCCTCGGAACTCGCGCCGAGGGCGTGGAGACAGAAGACGGTGGTCACCCTGTATACCTACCCGTCGCTCGCGACCGCTCCCAGCCGGGCCGTACCCCGTCGCGCCGCGCCTGTACCCCGATCGGCGGCGTCACCGGGCGTAGGCGTCGACGAACAGCGCGCCCCGGAGCTCGCGCAGGGTGTCCGCCAGCCGCTCGACGGTCCGGCCGGAGATGCCCGAGACCTGCAGGTCGTACGGGCCGAGCGCCGGCAGCCGCCCGGTACGGATGCGGACGACCTCCCACCCAACGGCGCGGACGGCTCGGTCCTTCCTGCGGTCGATGTCCTGCCGGGGTCCGACGTGCTCGAGCCCGTGCCGACCGGTGGAGTCGTACTCGATGGCGACGCGCAGCTCGGGCAGGATGATGTCCGGCCAGGCCTCGACGTGGTCGAAGAACGGGCGGTCGAGTCGGATGGCGGAGTGGTCGTAGGTGAACGCGAACCGCTCGGACAGCATGCCCCGGAGTTCGGCTTCGACCGCCGAGGCCGTCGCCGGGGCGCAGACGCTCGTGAACGACTCACCCGACGGCAGCCGCGGGGTCTTCGGGCAGATCGTGCGGGGAACGGACTGGGTGGTCCGACGGGGTGCACCACCGGCCGACCCTGCCGACCCTGCCGAGCCTGCTGAGCCGGCCGAGCCGGCGGACCCGGCGACGGGCCGACGAGAGCGGACACGGCTCGACGCGACGGCTCCGGCCGGGACCCCGCGCACCGGAGCCGCGGGCAGGGTCTGTCGTCCGGCGCTCCGGACGACCCGCTGCGGCACGGGCACCGTCTGGGGCCACTCCGACGGCAGCACCGGCCACCGCTGGGGCTGGGCCTGCACCGCGCACTCGGGGCACCACACGGAGCGGCGGCGCTCACGGCCCGGACGGGACCGCTGTTCGGACGGGGTCGCGACGAAGACGTGCCCGACGTCGCACTCCCAGGTGAGCAGGACCTCGGCCGCCGGGGGGACCTGGGTCAGGACGACGCCGTGGTTCCAGTCGGGGTGGTACTGCCGGATGAGCACCGGGTACGGCGCCCAGTCGGCGCGGAACTGTCCGACGGCGTACGGCACCGCTTCGCCGCGCGACCACTGTCGGCGGCGCCACCACGCATCGACGGGTTCGGCCACCCCACCACGCTAGGAACGACCACCGACACCCGCTGCACCACGCAGCGAGCAGCGCCACCGACACCCGCCACGAAACCGCACCGCACCGCACGACGGCTCAGGAGGCCAGCGCGTGCTTCACGTAGGCGACCAGGGCGTTCGCGTGCCCGTGCCCGAGGCCGTGCTCGGACTTGAGCCACCCGACGACCTCCATGTGCTGGTGGTCGTCGAGCCGGTCCGCGACCAGGTCGAGCCACTCCTGCACCGGGCGCCCGTACGTCGCCTCGATGCTCGGGAAGTACGACGCCGGACCCTTCACCTTGGTGCCGTCCGCCGGGGGCACCGGGGCGGTCACACGATGCGCTGTCATGGCGCAACGGTAGCGCTCCGTCCGCCGTCACGGAACGTCACGCAGGGCAGGCGTTCTGTGACGCCGCGTTGCGCCGGATGGCCGGGTGTTGCGTCGCGTGGCGGGGTGTTGCGCGAGGCGTTGTCGGCGCCGCCCGGGCCTCCTACGGTCGCGACATGACCGACACCACCAGGGCCCCGCAGCGGGAGGCGACCAGCGTCGACGACGCGGGCCGGACGCCCGAGCCGAGCCGCGCCTCCAGGCCGGAGACCGCGACCATCGACGCGGCCGGACACGCCGCACTCGACCGCCCCGTCGTGCCGCTGCGCCACCCGCTGCGGTGGATCGCCGCGGCCCTCGTGCTCGTGGTGCTGCTGAACTTCGTCGAGACGCTGTTCACCAACGAGCAGTGGGGCTGGCCCGCCGTCGGCAAGTGGCTGTTCAGCCCCGCCGTCCTGACCGGACTGCAGCTGACGCTGACGGCGACGGCGCTGAGCGCGGTGATCAGCTTCGCCGGCGGTGTGGTCGTCGCGATCGCACGGCTGTCGCAGAACCCGGTGCTGTCCGGGCTCGCGTGGGGGTACGTCTGGCTGTTCCGGTCGGTGCCGCTCATCCTGGTGCTCGTCTTCCTGTACAACCTCGGGTCGCTGTACCCGACCATCGGCATCGGGATCCCCTTCGGGCCGCAGTTCCAGGTGCCGACCGCCAACGTGCTCGGCGACCTGGCGATCGGTGTGATCGGGCTGAGCCTCAGCGAGATCGCCTACGCGTCGGAGATCGTCCGCGCCGGCGTGCTCGCCGTCGACCACGGCCAGCACGAGGCCGCGCAGGCGCTCGGGCTCCCCCGTCGCCGGCAGTTCGTGCGGGTGATCCTGCCGCAGGCGCTGCGGTCGATCGTGCCGGCGTTCGTCAACCAGGTCGTCGGACTGCTGAAGGCCTCGTCGCTGCTGTTCTACGTCTCGCTGCTCGACCTGTTCGGCGTGGTGCAGAACCTGTCGAGCACCTACCCGACGGACATCATCCCGCTGCTCGTCGTCGCCACGATCTGGTACCTCGTGCTCACCAGCGCGGTCTCGATCGTCCAGTACTACGTCGAGCGGTGGACCGCCCGAGGTTCCGTCCGGGCGTTGCCGCCCACGCCGTTCCAGCGGGTGCGGGCCGCCGTGCGTCGCGGTTCCGGACGTGGGTCGGGACGGCCTGGAGGCCCGGATCGCCCCCGGCAGGCCGCCTCCGCCGCGCGCGTGGTCGCGTCCGGCCCCGCTTCCACCATCGACGACAGGACCATCTGATGAGCGCAGCGATCAGCATCCACGGAGCCGTCAAGGCGTTCGGCGACACGGTCGTCGTCGACGGCGTCGACCTGTCGCTGCCGTCCGGCAGCGTGACCGTCGTCCTCGGCCCCTCCGGTTCCGGCAAGTCCACGCTGCTCCGGGCGATCAACCACCTCGAACCGCTCGACCGTGGGGTCGTCACCGTCGGCGGCGAGACGATCGGCGTCCGCCTGCGCACCGGGCGCGACGGGGTCCCCCGCTGGAAGGAGCTGCCCGAGCGGCACATCCTGCGGCAGCGGTCGCGGATCGGCTTCGTGTTCCAGCACTTCAACCTGTTCCCGCACCTGACCGCGCTCGAGAACGTCGCCGAGGGGCCGATCGCCGCCGGGGTCCCCCGCGCCGTGGCGCGCGACCGCGCGGCGGCCCTGCTCGAGCGCGTCGGACTCGGCGACCGTGGCGACACCCGGCCGCGGCAGCTCTCCGGCGGGCAGCAGCAGCGCGTCGCGATCGCCCGGGCCCTGGCGCTCGAGCCGTCGGTGGTCCTGCTCGACGAACCGACCTCGGCGCTCGACCCGGAGCTCGTCGGCGAGGTGCTCGGGGTCATCCGGGAGTTGGCGGACACGGGCACCACGCTCGTCATCGTCACCCACGAGATCGCCTTCGCCCGCGAGGTCGCCGACCACGTCGTGTTCCTCGACCACGGGCGGGTCGTCGAGCAGGGGCCGCCGGCCCAGGTGCTCGACCACCCGCAGCACACCCGCACGCGCGACTTCCTGTCCCGCGTCCGCTGACCCCTGACCCGATCCCTGATCCCCGCACGCACCCCAAGGAGAACCATGTCCACGATCACCCCCGCCCGCTGGCGCAACCGCGCCGGCTTCCTCGTCCTCGCAGCCGGCGTCGTCGTCGCCCTCGCCGGGTGCTCGGCGGGCGCTTCCGCCGACACGAGCGGCGCACCCGACGGCTCCGTCACCATCGGCGCCGCCTCGAACGGTGCGGCGAAGGAGACGACCCTCGAGGTCACCGAGGACACGAAGCTGCACGACGCGCTCCCCGCCGCCGTCCGGAAGTCCGGCAAGCTGACGATCGGCGTGGGTGCCCTGCCCGCTGGGTTCCCGCCGCTCGCCTTCACCGGCGACGACCAGAAGACGATCACCGGCTCGGAGCCCGACCTCGGACGGCTCGTCGCCGCGAAGCTCGGGCTGCGCGCGGACGTGCAGAACGCCACGTGGGACAACCTGTTCGTCGGCATCGACAGCGGCAAGTACGACGCCGGCTTCTCGAACGTCACGGTCACCGAGCAGCGCAAGGAGAAGTACGACTTCGCCTCGTACCGGCAGGACAACCTGGCGTTCCAGGTGCTGGCCTCGAGCTCGCTGCGGTTCGACGGCGACCCGTCCGTGCTCGCCGGGAAGACCCTGTCCGTCAGTTCCGGCACGAACCAGGAGAACATCCTGCTCGAGTGGCAGAAGGAGCTCCGGTCCAAGGGCAAGGACTTCACGATCAAGTACTACCCGGACGGCAACGCGGTGAGGCTCGCGCTCGACTCGGGCAAGATCGACGCCTACTTCGGTCCGAACCCGACGATCGCCTACCAGAACACGCAGAGCAAGAGCACCGCGAAGCCGACGACGACCGCGGGCACGTACTCCGGCGCCGGCTCCTCGTTGCAGGGGCTCATCGCCGCGACGACGAAGCGGGACAGCGGCATCGCGAAGCCGGTCGCGGCGGCGATCAACGAGCTCATCGAGGACGGCACCTACGCGAAGTGGCTCGCGGCCTACAACCTGTCGAACGAGGCCGTGAAGACGTCCGAGGTGAACCCCGAGGGTCTGCCGCTCGACAACAGCTGAGGCCGCGCGCCCCGCTCTGTCTGCGCCCCTGCTGCCCGATGGCAGCGGGGGCGCAGACGTGCGCGGGTCGGGCACGAGGGTGTTGACCTGACGAGCCGGACGGAGCACCATCGGCGGCATGAGCCTCTTCATCAGCTGCCCCGTCGAGGACGTCGAGCGCGCGGCCACCTTCTACGCCGCACTGGGGTGGACCCGGAACGCGGCGATGTCCGGCCCGGACAACTCCTGCGTCGCGATCGCGCCGGAGCAGTACCTCATGCTCAGCTCTCGCGCCGCGTACGCGAGCGTCGGCGGGACCGAGGACCTCATCGGTGGACCGGACACCCCGTCGAAGGTGACGGTGTCGTTCGACCTCCCCAGCCGTGAGGCCGTGGACGAACTCGTCGAACGCGCCCGTGCAGCGGGCGGCCGGATCGGCGACACCGACGAGTACCCGTTCATGTACCAGCGCCAGTTCGACGACCCGGACGGCTACCACTACTCGCCGTTCTGGATGCACCCGGACACCAGCACGTCGGCCTGAACCGGCGCCTGCAGCGCGCAGACCACATGACGGGAGGCGCGGTGCCAGCTGGCACCGCGCCTCCCGTCCGGACCGGGTCGCGTCAGACCGCCGCCGGCTCCCGCAGATCGGCGCGCGCCGCCCACTCCGCGGCGAGCAGCTCGTAGGAGCGCACCCGGGCGTCGTGGTCGTGCGCGATCGTCGTGACGAGCAACTCGTCCGCTCCCGTGACCCGTCGGAGCGTCTCGAGCCGTTCCGCGACGTGTGCCGGGTCGCCGACGAACCTCGTCGCGAGCCGGTCCGCCACCGACGCGGCGGCCTCGTCCGGCAGCCGCGCCGCTCGAGCCTCGTCCGGGGTGGGGTACTCGATCGCCCCGACGCCGGAGCGGATCGAGTGCACCCACTGGGCGTACCCGGTCCCGAGCTCGTCCGCCTCGGCCGCGGTCGGCGCCACGAGCACGTCGGCCGACACGATGACGTGCGGCGCGTCGAGCACGCCCGGACGGAACGCGTCGCGGTAGGCCTGCACCGACGCCAGGACCGTGCCGGGCGACGTGTGGTAGTTCGCGCCGTAGGGCAGCCCGAGCGCGCCGGCGATCCGGGCACTCTCGCCGCCGGTGGAGCCGTGGATCCACAGCTCGACGGCTGCGCCCGCGGACGGCGGGGCCTCGATCACCGCGCCGTCCCGCGACCACGTGCCCGCGAACAGGCCGCGGATCAGGTCGAGTTCGTCCGCGAACCGGTCGACGTCGCCCGGCACCCGGCCGAGCAGCTCCCCCTGCAGGGCGAACCGGCTGCCCGGCGCGATGCGGAACTCGAACGGCGCGGGGACGAGCAGGCCGTCGACGACCTGGTCGGTCCGCGGGGCGAGCGACGGCGGCTTCGGGGTGCCGGGAGCCGGGGCTCCGGACCGGCCGAGCCCGAGGTCGATGCGCGGCCCGTACAGCGCGGCGAGGGTGCCGAAGGTCTCGGCGATCTGCAGCCCGCGGACGTTGCCGACCAGGGTCGCGGCGCTGCCGACCCGGATGGTCGAGGTGGCGGCGGCGACCGCACCGATGACGATCGTCGGGGCGCTGCCCGCGACGCCCGGGTTCAGGTGGTGCTCGGCCAACCAGTACCGGGCGTACCCGGCACGTTCGGCACGCTGTGCGAGGTCGACCGTGTTCGCCAGGGCCTCGGCGGGGGTCGACCCGCTGCTCACCGGCACGAGGTCGAGGACGGAGAGCGGGACCCGGCTCATGCCAGCACCCGCTGCCGGTCGAGGACCCGTCCGGGCAGGTCGAGCGTCTGCCGGAGCGTCGCCCCCTCGTCGTACGACTGCCGGTACACGCCGCGCTCCTGCAGCAGCGGGACGACCCGGTCGACGAACTCGTCGAGCCCGTACGGGTTGGTGTGCGGCACGACGACGAAGCCGTCGGTGGCGCGTTCCTGCACGTACCGGTCGATCTCGGCGGCGATGTGAGCGGGCGTGCCGACGAAGCCGCCACGGGTGGAGGCGCGGATGACCAGGTCACGGATCGACAGGTGTTCGGCCGCGGCGAGGTCACGCCACGACTGCACCAGCGCGGGGACGTCGCGGGTGTGGCGGACGCGGCCACGGGTGATCTCGGCGCCCTCCAGGTCCGGCTCGATCGAGGGCAACGGCCCGTCGACGTCGTACGACGACAGGTCACGGTTCCACACCTGTTCCAGGAACGCGATCGCCGTCGCCGGACTGACCTGGGCGCGGCGGATCGCCCGGGAACGTTCCTCGGCCTCGTCCGCCGTTTCGCCGAGCACGAAGGTCGCGCCGGGCAGGATCTGCAGCTCGTCCTTCGACCGTCCGACCCGTTCGAGTCGCTCGGTCACGTCGCGGTAGAACGACTGCGCGTCGTCGAACTCGGTGTGCAGGGAGAAGATCACCTCGGCGTGGGCGGCGGCGAGGTCGCGGCCTTCGTCCGAGTCACCCGCCTGCACGATCACCGGGTGCCGCTGGGGGCTGCGCGGCACCGGGAACGTGCCGGTCAGGTCGAACTGCGGGCCGTGGTGGTCGACGTCGTGGATGCGGGAGCGGTCGGCGAAGGCCCCGGCGCCCCGGGTCCCGGCGGCGCCCGACCCGTTCGCCACGATCGCGTCCGACTCCCACGAGTCCCAGAGCTCGCGCGACAGCTCCACGAACTCGGCGGCTCGCGTGTACCGGTCGGCGTGGTCGAGGAATCCCCCACGGCGGAAGTTCGCACCGTGGAACGCGTCCGAGCTCGTCACGACGTTCCAGCCGGCGCGGCCGTCGGTCAGGTGGTCGAGCGTGGCGAGCTGCTTCGCGAGTTCGACGGGCTCGTTGAAGGTCGTCTGCAGGGTGCCGACGAGCCCGATGTGGTCGGTGACCCCGGCCAGCGCGGCCAGGATCGCGAGCGTGTTCGGGCGCCCGACGACGTCGAGGTCGTGGATGCGTCCCTTCTGCTCGCGCAACCGCAGCCCCTCGGCGAGGAACAGGAAGTCGAAGAACCCCCGCTCGGCGTTCCGGGCGAAGTGCTCGAACGACGAGAACGCGATCTGGCTCTCGGCTCGGTCGTCGCTCCAGACGGTGGTGTTGTTGACGCCCGGGAAGTGGGCGGCGAGGTGGACCTGACGCTTGGCGCTCATGCTGAGACCCTCGAGGAGACGGAACCGACACCGGCACCGGTGACGGCAGGACGCGCGTACCGACTGACCGCCGGCGCGATGCCGAGCCGCGTGCGCAGGTCGGCGGTGGGACGGGACGCCACGTCGGCGCGGAGCCCCGCGGTGACGAGCGCCGGGACGAGCTGCCGCGCGATGGCGGTGCTGTCGACCGGGATGCGCAGCGGACGGAGCCGGACGCCGGCGTACCCGAGGGCCCGCAGGTACCCGATCCGTGCCACCAGGTCCGGCACCGTCGTCGCGAGGACGGACGTGTCCGACCCAGAGCCGGCGGCGTACCGGGTACCGGCTGCCGCGTCGAGTGCGGCGAGCTCGTCGGCGGCGGCTGCCGGCGACGACCCGATGAGCACCGCGAGGTCCGCGAGGACCGGACGACGGAGGTCGGACCCGGCCGTCGGCTCGGCGTCACGGACGAGTGCCAACGCGTCCTGCGCCTCCAGGCCGTCGAACCCGGGCGTGACCAGCACGACGTCCGCGGCGTCCACGGCGAACGCCGCCGCGTCGGCGCGGTGCGCGAGCGAGAAGACCGGCGGCCGCCCCTGCGGCGACCGCGGCACGATCGACGCGCCGTGCACCGAGACGAACGAACCGGAGAACGCCGCGTTGTGGATGCGGTCGCGGTCGATGAAGCGGCCGGTCGTGACGTCGCGGATGATCGCGTCGTCGTCCCAGCTGTCCCAGAGGCGGGAGACGACTTCGGCGACCTCGCGGGCCTCGTCGAACAGCGTTGCCGCGTCGCCGCCGCCGGGTCGGCGGCCGAAAAGCGCGGCCTCGCGGGTCGTCGGGCTCACCTGGATCCGCCACCCGGCTCGCCCCAGTGAGACGTGGTCGAGGGTCTGGAGGCCCGTGGCGACGTGGAACGGTTCGGTGTGCGTCACCGAGACGGTCGGCACCAGACCGATCGCGCGGGTCGCGGGGGCGACCGCGCTCGCGACGAGGAGCGCGTCGAGGCGGCCGACGACGGTCGACGTGTCGAGGTCGCCGTCGGGGTCGGTGGGGCCGGCGGTGAAGGAGTCCTCGAGGGTGACGGCGTCGACTCCGAGCCGGTCCTGCTCGACGACGACGTCGCGCCAGTGCCGGAGGCTCGTGAGCCGGTGCGCTGCCGAGTCGGCGGCGCGCCAGGCGGCGGGATGCCAGCCGGCGCCCTGCAGCGCGGTGACGAGGGTGATGCGGTCAGGCACGGTCATGGGGCGACGCTAGGACGGTTCGGCCGGGCGGCGAAGCGGTGTTGCGGAACGTGACCGAAGGTGTCGCCGTGTGACGCGCGGCGGGCGGGCGGCGGGGCGT
>NZ_QKTF01000020.1:0-45223 GCF_003234745.1 Curtobacterium sp. MCLR17_039 | reverse complement strand
GGCCGGGTGGGGGCCCGGGGGGCGTTGCATCTGGCACGGTCCAACCCTGGCACACGGTGCCCGGAGCGGGCCTCGAAGTGGTCACCGGGCGTCGTGTACGGTGTCGCTCGAGACACGGGGTGCCGCATCCAGCGGCTGAGATCACACCCGTCGAACCTGCTCGAGCTCGTACTCGCGAAGGGATCGTCCATGGAAACCGCTGCGCCCTCCCCTGCCTGGGCCCACCGAACCGCCGAACTGCTCGAGGCCGTGCGTGCCCGGGCCCCGCTGGTGCAGTGCATCACGAACACCGTCGTGCAGAACGTCACGGCGAACGTGCTGCTGGCACTCGGGGCCTCGCCCGCGATGGTCGACGTGGCGACCGAGGCGGGGCCGTTCGCGCGCGTCGCGGATGCTCTGCTGGTGAACACCGGCACCCCGCACGCCGAACCGCGGGTCGCCGCGCTCGAGGCCGTGCACGCGGCCCGTGACGCGGGCACCCCGTGGGTCCTGGACCCGGTGGCCGTCGGTTCGCTGCCGGTGCGGACCGCCCTGGCGCGTGACCTGCTCGCGCTGCGCCCGACGGTGCTGCGGGGCAACGCGTCCGAGGTGCTCGCCCTGCTCGGCGACTCGGCCGGTGGCCGCGGGGTCGACAGCACCGTGGGCACGGAGGACGCCCGGGTCGCGTCCGTCGCTGCTTCGGACGGGAGGCTCGTGGCTGCGGTGGCCGTGTCGGGTGCGGTCGATCTGCTGGTCGCGCCCGGCATCGGTGTGGTCCGGGTCGCGAACGGGACCGATCTGTTGACGCGGATCACCGGTGGCGGGTGCGCGCTCGGCGCGGTCGTCGCCGCGTTCACGTCGGTCGCGCCGGAGGACGCGGGGGCCGCTGCCGTCGCCGCCACCGCGGTGCACACGATCGCCGCCGAGCTCGCGGCACGGGAGGCCGGCGGGCCGGGGACCTTCCAGCCGCTGTTCCTCGACCGGCTGGCGTCGCTGACCCCGGAGGACGTCGTCCGCGAGGCCCGGATCACGGTCGAGGCCGCTCCTGCGGTCGACGCCCGGGCGGTGTCGGCGTGAGCGGGCTGCAGTCTGCGGGGTTCGGCGTCTACCTGGTGACCGACGGTGCCCTGGCCGACCGGCACGGCATCGGGGTGCTCGGGGTCGTCCGCGCCGCCGTGCACGCCGGGGTCCGGATCGTGCAGGTGCGGGACAAGGACGCCTCGGCGCGTGACCTGCTCGCCCTGACCGCCGCGGTCGCCGACGCCGTCGGGGACCGCGCGAGGGTGGTGGTCGACGACCGGCTCGACGTCGTCCTCGCCGCGCGGCACGCGGGACACCGGGTCGCGGGCGTGCACCTCGGCCAGTCCGACGTCCCCGTCACGGCCGCCCGTGCCCTGCTCGGAGCGGACGCCCACGTGGGCCTCACGGCGAACACGCTCGCGCACCTGGCTGCCGTCGAACGACTCCCCCGCGGCACCGTGGACCTGCTCGGCGTCGGGGTCGTGCACCCCACGGCGACGAAGGCCGACCACCCGCCGGCCCTCGGCCACGACGGGTTCGCCCGGTTGGCCGCCGCCACCGACCTGCCGTGCGTGGCGATCGGCGGGGTGACCCTCGACGACGTCGTGCCGCTCCGGGCAGCCGGTGCCGCGGGCGTCGCGATCGTGTCGGGCATCTGCGCCGCGGCCGACCCCGGGTCCGCCGCGGCGGCGTACGTGGCCGCGTGGGGCCCTGGACCCGGCCACGGGGCGGAGGCGGGGCGGCCCGCAGAAGGCGCACCGGTCCTCCCGGCCTCCACCTCCACGCGCCGCGGGGCGGACGCATGAGCGTCCCACGGGTGCTGAGCATCGCCGGGACCGACCCGACGGGTGGGGCCGGGATGCAGGCGGACCTCAAGGCGATCGCCGCGCACGACGGGTACGGGATGGGGGTCGTGACGGCGCTCGTCGCGCAGAACACGCACGGGGTGCGGTCGGTGCACGTGCCGGACGTCGGGTTCCTGCGGGAGCAGCTCGACGCGGTGTCGGACGACGTCGTGGTCGACGCGGTGAAGATCGGGATGCTCGGCACCGCCCACGTCGTGCGGGTCGTGACGGACTGGCTGCGGGAGCACCGGCCGGCGGTGGTCGTCGTCGACCCGGTGATGGTGGCGACGAGCGGGGACCGGCTGCTCGACGAGGACGCGGCGTCGGCCATGGGGGCGCTGTTCGCGCTCGCCGACCTGGTGACGCCGAACCGGGCCGAGCTCGTGGTGCTGGCGGAGCTGGCGGAGTCTGGTGCGGCTGGTTCCGGTTCGTCTGCATCGACGTCGGCTTCGTCGCTGGATGCCGCGCGTGCGGTGGCGGCGCGGTGGGACGTCCTGGTGCTGGCGAAGGGCGGCCACGACGAGGGACCGACCTCCGACGACGTGCTCGTGGCACCGGACGGCACCGTGCGGGTGTTCACCGGCCCCAGGGTCGCGACGACGAACACGCACGGCACCGGGTGCTCGCTGTCCAGTGCGATCGCGACGCTCGCCGCACGGCACGGCGACTGGGAGCTCGCGGTCGGGGTGGCGAAGGAGTGGCTGACGGCGGCGCTCCGCGGGGCCGATGCGCTGTCGGTCGGGAGCGGCAACGGCCCGGTCGACCACGGGGCGCAGGCGCGGGCGGCCCTGCCGGCGCTGTCGTACACGGACGTGTGGTGGGCGGATGCGGCATCGGTGCTGCAGGAGACGATCGACTGCGCGTTCCTGGTGGGGCTCCGGGACGGGACGCTCGAGCCGGAGGTGTTCGCGGGCTACCTGGCGCAGGACGTCCACTACCTGCGGGCGTACGAGCGGCACCTGGCGGCGCTCGGGGTCGGTGCACCGGGTGCCGGTTCGGATGCGGGTGCTGCCGCTGCTGCTGCGTTCTGGGCGGCTGCTGCGCAGGGGTGTGCCGACGAGGCCCGCGACCTGCACCACCGTCGACTGGCCGGTTCGCACGCCGACGATCCCGTGCACCCCACGTGCGCCGGGTACCTCGCACACCTGCAGCAGGCGGCCGACTCCGGCTCCGCGGCGGTGCTCGCCGCCGCGGTGCTGCCCTGCTTCCGGGTCTACGCCTGGGTCGGGTCGCAGCTCGGGGTCGCTCCGGACGGGCACGCATTCGCCGACTGGATCACGGCGTACGGGGACCCGGGGTTCGCGGCGTCGAGTGCCGAGGCGACCCGGCTCGTCGAGGAGCTGGCCCGTGCCGCGACACCCGACGAGCGAGGGCGGATGGCGCGGGCGTTCCGGCGTTCGACGGAGTGGGAGCTCGCGTTCTTCCGGATGCCGACGGAGGCACGCGACCGGGGCGAGCGGCCAACCGGGGCTAGCGGGGCTAGCGGGCGACCGGCGGCAGCCGCACCAGTTCGACGGACAGCTCGGCGCCGGTGACCGTGCCGCGCATCCACGTGTGGTCGGGCTGGCGACGGCGGTCGGTCGGCGAACCGGGGTTCAGCAGGCGCATCCCCGACGGTGCCACGGTGTCCCACGGGATGTGCGAGTGGCCGAAGACGAGCACGTCGGTGTCCGGGTACTCGGCGTCCATCCGCCGCTCCCGACCGGTCGACGCCCCGGTCTCGTGCACCAGGGCGAAGCGCAGGTCCTCGACGCCGAACCGAGCGACGAGCGGCAGCCGGTCGTCGAACTCCGGGCCGTCGTTGTTGCCCCGCACCCCCGCGAAGCGGCTGGACCGCGCCTGCACGGCGTCGAGGGTGGCGAGGTCGACCCAGTCCCCCGCGTGCACCACGAGGTCGGCCGCGTCGACGTCGGCCCACAGCCCGGGCGGCAGGTCCTTCGCGCGCTTCGGCAGGTGCGTGTCGGACAGCAGGACGAACGACGTCGTCACGACTCGGTGGGTGCCGGCATCGGGAGCCCGGCCTCGTCGGAGGCGCCGAGGCGCTCCAGCAGCCCGGCGAGCAACGCGATGTCGTCGTCCGACCAGTCCGCGAGCCGTTCGTCGAGCGCGTCCCGGTGCAGCTGCACCGACCGCTCGAGCGCTGCACGGCCGGCGTCGGTCGCCTCGAGCGGCTTCGCGTTGCCGCTGCCGCCGTCGGTCGTCCGCACCAGTCCGGTCGCGAGGAGCCCGGACAGCTGCCGCGAGATCGTCGAACGGTTCAGCCGCAGGTAGCGGGCGATGTCGATGGCCATGCAGCCCGGGTGCTGCACGACGAAGTCGACGAGGGACTGGTCGACGACGCTCAACACCTGGTCCGAGCCCCGGGCACGGATGCTCGCCCGACGGGTGATGCGGGCGAGCTCGGTGTACGCCCGGCTGATGTCGCTGTTCCGGACCCTCGAACTCGGGTGGTCCATGGTGGCTCCAGCCTGTCTGTGCCGGCGCCTGCCGGCGGTCTCCTGGTCCGGTCACACTACCGGCGGGTCCGTGTGGAGTGGGGTCAGCGACCGGCCGCGGCAGCCTGCAGTGCGGGGATGTCCAACTTGACCATCTGCATCATGGCCTCGAACACGCGGGCGTTGGCCTCCGGGTCGCCCGATCCGCTCATCAGCTCCCCCAGCATCGACGGGGTCACCTGCCACGCCAGACCCCAGCGGTCGGTCAACCACCCGCACGCCGTCGGGCTCCCGCCGTCGGCGAGCAGAGCGTCCCACAGCCGGTCGAGCTCGTCCTGCGTGTCCACGTCGACCTGGAACGAGACCGCGTCGGTGTGCGGGTGCCCGGGGCCACCGTTCATCGCGCGGTACGGAGCGCCGAGCAACGTGAACTCGACGACGAGGGCACGACCGTCGGGCATCCGGCTGACACTGTCGACGCGGCTGTCGGGGAACAGTCCGACGTAGTACTCGGCCGCTTGTTCGGCCTGGTCGTCGTACCAGAGGAACGGGGTGATGGTGGGCACGGGAGCCCCTTCGTTCGGTGCTCAGTCCGCGGCGCTGCGGCTGAGCAGGTCGGCTTTCTCGGGGTGTTCGTCGAACCACTTGCCGACGAACCAGCACATCGGCACGATGCGCTTCGTGGTCGACGACTCGACGTCGGCGACGGCGTACTCGACGAGTTCCGCCGCGTAGCCGTGGCCGCGGTGCTTCGGGACCGTGTAGGTGTGCGGGAACGCGACAGCGTCACCGTTCACCCGGTAGTCGAGCACGCTCACGAGCTCGCCACCGACGTACATCGCGTAGCGGTCCTGGTCGGTCTCGTCGCGGAACTCGTGGTCCATGCCCGCCATCATGCTCCCGGCGGGGCGATCGTGCCGCCCGGGGAATGCACGACGGCGGGCAGCGTTGCAGGGACACCATGACAACCATCGGAATCATCGGCGCCGGCAACATCGGATCCCAGCTCGCACGACTCGCGGTACGGAACGGCCACCAGGTCGTCATCGCGAACTCCCGCGGCCCGGAGACCCTGACCGACCTGGTCACCGAACTCGGCGACGGCGCACGCGCAGCGACCCGGGACGAGGCAGCCGCAGCGGGCGAGATCGTCGTCGTGACGGTGCCGCTCGCCGCGATCGAGACGATCCCCGTCGAGCCCCTCGTCGGCAAGGTCGTCATCGACACGAACAACTACTACTGGGAGCGCGACGGCCACATCGCCGCCCTCGACGACCAGTCCACGACCACCGCCGAGCTGCTGCAGGACCACCTGCCCGGCGCCCGTGTCGTGAAGGCGTTCAACCACATCGGCGCCGACGACCTGACCGGCCACGCGACGCCGGCCGGCACCCCGGACCGTCGTGCCCTCGTCATCGCCGGTGACGACGACTCCGCCAAGCAGACCGTCGCCGAGCTCATCGACGCGTTCGGCTTCGACGTCGTCGACGCCGGGCCCCTCGCCGAGGGCTGGCGCATCCAGCGGGACACCCCCGGCTACGGCCCGCGGATGACCGCCGCCGAGCTGCGCGACGCCCTGGCCGCCGCGACGCGCTAGTCCTCGGCTCCGCGCAGCCCGCCGCCGTTTCGCGCTGAGCGACACCTCACGGGCTCCGCAGCCCGTGACCTGTCGCTCAGCGCGAAACACGCCGGCGCGAAACGACTCAGCGCGAAACAGCGCGAAACGGCGCGAAGCGCCCGCTCAGGCCCGGTCGAAGATCGTCGTCATGTCGGCGATGTCGTCCTCGGTCGGCGTCCACGTCGTGCCGGCCTCGACGTTCTGCGTGATCTGCTCCGGCTTCGTCGCCCCCGCGATGACGCTCGACAGCCCCGGCTGCGCCAGGAGCCACGCGAACGTCGCCTGCAGCATCGTCACGCCCCGGTCGTCGCAGAACCGCTGGTAGTCGTCGAGCACGTCCCACGGGGCGTCCTCGAGCACCTGCGGCTTCGATGTCGTCAGCCGCCCGTCGGCCGGGCCGCCCGCCTTCGTGTACTTGCCGGTGAGCAGCCCGTTGTACAGCGGGAAAAACGGCAGGAACCCGAGCGCGTACGCCCGCACGGCCGGCAGGACCTCGGCCTCGGCGACCCGGGCGAGCGGGCTGTACTCGTTCTGCGCGGACACGAACGCGGTGGTGCCGGCGATCGACGCCGTGAGCTCGGCCTCGGCGATCTGCCACCCCGCGAAGTTCGAGTGGCCGACGTAGCGGATCTTGCCCTCGCGGACCAGGTCGTCGAGGACCGACAGGGTCTCCTCGATCGGCGTCACGTCGTCGGGCCGGTGCATCTGGTACAGGTCGATCCAGTCCGTGCCGAGGCGGCGCAGCGACGACTCGACCGCGAGCCGCACGTACCGACGGGATCCGCGGACGCCCCAGTCCGGGCCGTTCGCGCCCTGCATGTCCATGCCGAACTTCGTCGCGAGGACGATCTCGTCGCGCCGGCCGCGGATCGAGCGACCGAGCATCTCCTCGGACATGCCCGGCACGCCGCCGTAGATGTCGGCGGTGTCGAAGAGCGTCACCCCGGCGTCCAGGGCCGCAGCGACGACGGCGTCGGTGCCCTCCTGCGTCTCGGACGCGGTTCCCCGCCGCCCGAAGTTGTTGCAGCCGAGGCCGACGGTGGAGACGACGAGCCCCGAGGGGCCCAGGGGACGGTGTTCGATTCCGGTCATCACCCGAACGTACCGGCGACCCCGAACTGGGGCTGCGATCCACACAGCGGTTGCCGCTACAACTGAGCATGGATCAGTCGACGGAAGGAGCGCCGCAGTGGCAGCGCATCGCATGCCCGAATCGGACCGGCCCCGTCGGCCCGTCCCGGCCTGGGTGACCGCGCCGCCCGTCGACGAGGTCGCGCCCGAGCGGGTCGCCGCGGCCGGTCACGTGAACGCCTCCGCCCGGGAGGCCCGCCCCACCCCCGCCTCGTCACGCGCCGCCCACGCGGCGCCGGTCCCACCGACCACGGTCGCCCCCGCCAGGACCGTGCCCACCGCGCACGCACCGACCGCCGAGCCCGCGTCGATCGCCGCCCTGGTCGAAGCCGACGCCCCGGTGCCCGACTTCCCGCCGCAGCAGGAACTGCTGCCCCCGGCCCCGACGTCGCCGAACGTGCACACCGTGCCGTTCGAGACCCCCGCGATGCCGCCGTCGTCGGTCGTCCCCGCGTCCGGGCTCGTGGTGCCGGTCTCCCCGGTCGCCGCCGCACCCGCCTCGGCCGACGCCACTCCGCTCGTCGCACCGCTCACCACCCCGTCGCCGGAGGCCGCCCCGGCACCGCCGACCGCTGCGCCAGCGGTGCCCGTCGCCGGACAGCCCCGGTTCTCGGTGCCCGGCCTCGAGCACGTGGTCGTCGAGGGCACCGATCCCGAGCCCGTCGGCCCGATCGGCTACCGGACGCCCCGACGCTTCGCGCACCAGCAGGCCGCCGCACGGTCGGCCGCACCGGCGCCCGCACCCGCACCCGCACCCGCACCCGCACGATCCTTCGACGCCGTCCTGCACGCGGCACCGGCCGCCGCCGCTCCCGGCAGCCCCGCCGTCGCGACCCCGAACGTCGACGCGACCACGGCCGTGGTCGCACCCACCCCGGTGCCGCAGGGTGCTGGCGGGGGCGGGGCGGGCCTCCCGACCGAGCTGCTCGACCAGCCCGTGGCCGCAGCCGCCGTGCCGGAGCCGCGCCGTGCGCTCGGCGCGACCGCCGGTGCGGTGCTCGGCGCCGTCGCCGGGATCGCGACGATCGGTCTGGCGGCCTGGTGGTTCACCGCTCCCGCGACCGTGCACGGTGTCGGCGTGGTGCTCGGACTGCTCGCGCTGGTGCTCTCGATCGTGACGCTGCGCGACCGGACGGCCACGTGGCAGCGCCCGGTCGCGCTGCTCGGCGCCGTGCTCGGTGGTGTCGGTACGGTCGTGCTGCTGTGGGCCGTCGCGGCGGCGCTGCTGCCGCTCGCGGGGGTGACGCTGCCGGACGTCACCGGCACCGGCACGACCCCGACGCTCGCCCCGTAGCGCAGCGCGCCCCAGGAGCGCTCGGACGCCGTCGTCTCGGCAGGACGCCGCGTCGACGTCGAGACGCCCCCGAACGTCGCGGCGTCTCGGTGGCTCGGCGGCGGCGGGACAACACGACGGCGTCTCGCTGCAGCCACCAGCCCCCACACGCCGGCGTCTCGGCGCCGATGCGCGCGCTCAGACGGCGCGGACGACCCCGCGGGACAGGATCGCGTTCGTCAGCGCGTCGATCGGTTCCCGCTGCACCGTCGGGTTGGCGATGAGGACGTAGTCCACCGCCGGCAGGTCCGGCAGCCCGAGCCGCTGCGACACCTTCACCAGGTCGGCAGGGATCAGCGAGTGCGGGAACACCGCGACGCCGATGCCCGCGCGCACCGCGGCGAGCACCCCGTTGACGTCGCGGGTGTTGCAGGTGATCCGCCAGGTGCGGCCGGCGGCCTCGAGGGCGTCGATCGCCATCTGCCGGCTGATGCTCGGCGCCTGGTACGCGATGAGCGGGACGGGTTCGCCGGGTTCCAGGGCGATGCCGTCCTGCGCCATCCACACCATCTGGTCGGTGGCGACCCGGGTGCCCTCGGCGGACTCCCCCGCCGTCTGCTTGATGAACACCAGGTCGAGCTGGCCGGCGTGCACCCGGCGGAGCAGCGGTGACGACTGGTTCACCGTGAGCTCGAGGTTCACCTGCGGGTGCAGTCGTCGGAAGTCCCGCAGGATCCGCGGCAGCTGCGTGATGGCGAGGTCGTCCGCCGCCCCGAACCGCAGCCGTCCGCGGGTCGCCGCGCCCGAGAAGTAGGCGTCGGCGGTGGCGTGCGCGGCGAGGATCGTCCGCGCGAACCCGGCCATCGCGTC
The DNA here is from genome assembly GCF_003234745.1 of Curtobacterium sp. MCLR17_039. NCBI lineage: Bacteria > Bacillati > Actinomycetota > Actinomycetes > Micrococcales > Microbacteriaceae > Curtobacterium > Curtobacterium sp. MCLR17_039. The sequence continues at coordinate 36,052 of NZ_QKTF01000020.1, read as the reverse complement.
CCCGTTGTCGGTCAGGGCGACGCCGCGGGTGTCCCGGGCGACCAGGGTGCGCGCCACCGCGGTCTCCAGGCGCCGCACGTGCTGGGACACCGTCGGCTGGCTGATGCCGAGCCGGGTGCCGGCCTGCGTGAAGCTGCCGGTCTCCGCCACGGCCAGGAACGTCTGCAACAGGACCGGATCGAGCACGGGGCACCTCGTTCGTTCGCGCGGCGTTCGCGGTCGTTCGCGCGGTCGTTCGCGCGGTCATTCGACATCGCAATGGAGTGATAGCCACCATAGGGGTATCGAATGGGCCGGCGCCACGTAGTTTCGTTGGGGTACCAGATCCACACCGACGTCCGGAGAACCCCGCACCGTGAGCGCGTCACCGACGACCCTCCCCCCGCCCACCGAACCGCTCCCGATCCAGGCCACGCGACCGCCGTGGCGCCACACGCTCATCGCCCTGTCCGTGCCGAACTTCCGGCTGTTCACGGCGACCAACCTGGTGGCGATGACCGCCGGCTGGATGCAGCGCATCGCACAGGACTGGCTCGTGCTGCAGCTCACCGGGTCGGTCGCGCAGGTCGGCATCACGGTCGCCTGTCAGTTCGCACCGATGCTGCTGTTCGGGCTGCTCGGCGGCGTCCTGGTCGACCGGTTCTCGAAGCGCGCGCTCATGATGATCACGCAGGGAGCCTTCGCGGTGCTGTCCGCGCTGCTCGCCGTCCTGACGCTGGCCGGCGTCGTCGAGGCGTGGCACATCTGGGTGATCGCCTTCCTGGTCGGCATGGTCACCGTGATCGACAACCCGGCACGGCAGGTGTTCGTCACCGAGATCGTCGGCCACAAGCACCTGCGGAACGCCATCAGCGTGAACTCGTCGGTGTTCCAGCTCGGCGGCATGATCGGTCCGGCGCTGTCCGGGGCCCTGCTCGTCGCGGTCGGCGCGGGGTGGTCGTTCGGTGTGAACGCGATCGCCTGCGTCGCCGTCGTCGTGACGCTCGGGTTCCTGAAGGTCTCGGAGCTGCACCGCACACCCCCGGCGCCCCGCGGCAAGGGCCAGCTCGTGGAGGGCCTCCGCTACGCCGTGCACAAGCCGACGATCATCGTGCCGGTGATCCTCGTCGCGTTCTTCTCGGTGTTCGCACTGACGATGCCCGTGCTGCTCTCCGCCTTCGCGTCACAGGTGTACGACGTCGGTGCCGGCGGTTACGGGGTCTTCAACTCCGCCGTGGCGATCGGCGCCCTGGTCGGCGCGCTGCTGTCCACCCGCCGGGCCGTCGTCCGGCTCCGCACCATCGTCGGCGGGGTGTTCTGGACGGGCGTGCTGCTCGTCGTCTCGGGGTCGATCCCGGCGATCGCACCGTTCACCGTCGCGCTCGTGGCGGTGGGGATGTCGCAGCTGCTGTTCCAGACCGCGTCGAACTCGCTCGTGCAGCTGTCGTCGAACGTGGCGATCCGCGGCCGGGTGATGTCGCTCTACGTCCTGGTGCTGCTCGGTGGGCAGGCGATCGGCGGGCCCCTGATGGGACAGATCGTCGACCACTACGGCGCGCACGTGGGGATGATGGTCGCCGGTGGCGTGCCGGCAGCAGCCGCCGCGGTGATCGCGCTCGTGCTCGCCCGCCGGGGCGGCCTGCACCTGGCGGTGCGGATGCGCCACCACCTGCCGGTGCCGGCGATCGTCGCCCACTAGCGGGGGCCCTGGCGGTGACCACCCGCCGGTCTGGAGGCCCGTGGCGGCCCCGCCCCGCGCCTCCCGTCCGCCCGTTGGTCGCGTCGGGCAGTGCGCAAAACACCGGTGTTCACGCTCGACGCCGCGGGATCCGGCGGTGTGTTGTGTGAACACCGGTGTCTTGCGAGGGGCAGTGCCTCAGTAGGCGACGCCGAACCGCGTCTGGTGGTGTGCCGGGGTGACGATCTCGTCGACGAACGCGATCGCGTAGTCGGCGCCGGAGATGTCCGAGTTGCCCTCGGCGTCGGCGAGCAGGACCTCGTCCGAGGCGCGGTAGGTGCCGCGACGCTCGCCCGGGTTGTAGCCGCCGAAGGCCGCGGCGGGGCTCACGTAGAACCAGTCGACCTGGGTGTCCGAGGCGCGCAGGGCGTCGAGGATCTGCGCGTGGCTCTTCGCCTCGCCCTTGAAGGCGTCCGGGAAGCCGTCGGTGTCGAAGAGGCGGGGGCCGTCCTCGGACACGCGCATCGAACCGGCACCGCCGACGATGCCGAGACGCGCACCCGCTGCGGCGGCGGCGTCGACGAAGTGCTGGAACTTGTCCTTCAGCTCGCTGCCGTCCGCCTGCACGGCGTGGAGCGAGACGACGACGACGTCGGCACCCTTCGTGACCTCGGACACGAAGTCGGCGTCGAACGCGTCACCCTGCGCCAGGGTGAGGCCCTCGGCCGGCTCGAGCTTGCTCGTGTCGCGGGCGACCGCGGTGACGGTGATGCCGCGGGAGAGTGCCTCGTGGGTGATGGCGGAGCCGGCGTAGCCGGTGCCTCCGAAGACGACGATGTTGGTCATGGTGTTCCCTTCGTGGACGTGCTGGGCGTCAGTGACGTTGACAGTCACCGTACAAGAGTTACTCTCTTTGAGTAAGTAGGCACCTGGCGGTGCGTTGCGGAGGACACCATGTCAGCACTCGAGTACAGCCCCTATGCGGCGGACTGCCCCAGTCGGCAGCTGCTCGACCGCATCGGCGACCGGTGGAGCGTGCTGACGATCGGCGCCCTCGCCGACGGTCCCGCACGGTACTCGGCGGTGGCGGCCCGGGTGCAGGGGGTCTCGCAGAAGATGCTCACCCAGACGCTGCGGGCCCTCGAACGCGACGGCATGGTGACGCGGACGGTGTTCCCCGAGATCCCGCCGCACGTGGAGTACGAACTGACCGAGCTCGGCCGGTCGCTGCGCACGGTGCTCGTGCCGCTGGAGGACTGGGCCACCTCGCACATGCCCGACGTCGCCGAGGCGCGCGAGGGGTACGACGCGCGCTGAGCACCCCGCACTCGGAATCCCCGACGGCGACGAGTGGTTGCCTGGGGACATGCGATCGATCGTCTACACGAAGCCCGGTGCCAGCAGCGTCCTCGAACTCGTCGAGCGGGAGATCCCGGAGCCCGGAGCCGGTGAGGTCCGCGTCCGCGTCGTCGTCTCCGGCGTCAACCCGACCGACTGGAAGGCACGCGCCGGCGGGACCTACGGCGACGGGCTGCCGTTCCCCGAGATCACGCCGAACCAGGACGGCGCAGGTGTCGTCGACGCCGTCGGTGCCGGAGTCGACGGACTGGCCGTCGGCGACCGTGTCTGGCTGTTCATGGCGGCCGCCTCGCGGCCGACCGGCACCGCGCAGGAGTACACGGTCGTGCCCGAGTCGCGCGTGGTCCCGCTGCCCGACGGCGTCTCGTTCGACGTCGGCGCCTCGCTCGGCGTCCCTGCGATGACCGCGCACCGAGCGCTCACCACCCACGAGGACGGCCCCGCACGCCTGGGCCCCGGTGCCCTGGACGGCTTCACCGTGCTCGTCGCCGGCGGTGCCGGTGCCGTGGGGCACGCCGCGATCCAGCTCGCCCGCTGGGCCGGCGCGACCGTCATCACGACGATCAGCTCGGACGCGAAGGCAGCACTGGCGACTGCGGCCGGCGCCCACCACGTCGTGAACTACCGCGACGAGGACGCCGCCGAGCGCATCCGGTCGATCGCACCGGACGGTGTCGACATCGTCGTCGAGGTGTCGATCCCACAGAACGCCGCGCTGGTCGCCGACGTGCTGGCGAACCACGGCGTCGTGTCGATCTACGCGAACAACGGCGGTGACGAGGCGAGCCTGCCGATCCGCCCGAACATGAGCGTGAACGCCCGCTACCAGTTCCTGCTGCTCTACACGATCGGCGACGAGGCGCTGTCCGCGGCGGCCGAGGACCTCACCGAGGCGCTGCACGACGGTGTGCTTCCGGTCGGCGAGGACGCCGGTCTCCCGCTCACCCGGTTCGCGCTCGAGCAGACCGCGCAGGCGCACGACGCCGTCGAGCAGGACACGGTCGGCAAGGTGCTCATCGACGTGACCGAGGGGCGGTAGCCGCGACACCGGCTCCGGCTCCGGCTCCGGCTCCGGCTCGGGCTCCGGCTCGGGCTCGGGCTCGGGCTCCGGCTCGGGCTCGCAGACGACGAACGGCTCCCACGCATGCGTGGGAGCCGTTCGTCGTGGACGATGCGGGAGGGGTCAGCGACCCAGACGCGCGGCGATGGCTGCGGTGACCCGGAGCCGGGCTGCAACGCGCTCGCGTTCGATGTTGGCGGCGATGACGTCGAGGTCTTCGTAGTCGGCGTCGGTGGTGGTGTCGTTCCAGTTCGGCGAAGAGATCCGGGCACGCCCGAACGACGGCGGAGCAGGGTTCACGGTCGTCATGGGGGCATCGTACGTCGAGCGTCCGACAGAGCGTGTGAGCATCACGGGCCTTTCCTTGGATTGCGGTCGCGCTCGGGGAACGAGTAGGTCAGCGAGAACGCGACGGCCATGAACGACGCCATCATCGCGATGTTCTTGGCGTCGAGTTCGGTGAAGGCGTCGGGGACCGGGGAGTCGACGGTGAGCATGCCGAACGAGTACTGGTCGGACCGGATCACCACCGAGACGTACGAGGTGTACCGCGGTTCGAAGCCCGGCAGGTCCTGGTCGACGTCCACGTCGGCCGAGCGGTCACCGACGATCCGGGGTGATCCCCCGACCAGCACCCACTCGAGGTTGCGGTCGCCGTAGGGCGTGCCCGCTCGGAAGACCCCGGCGGTGTCGCCGGCGCCACCGTGACCGATCGGCTCGAGCGCCCGCAGATCGGTGGACAGCTGGTACACGTTGGCGCGGACGTCGGGCACCTTCGGCAGCAGGTAGAACGCCAGGGCCACGGCGACGCGGTCGGCGACGACCGAGAGTTCGCCGTGGCGATCGGACCGGGGCAGCTCGGTGAACCGGACGAGCCGGGTGGCGATCTGGCCGAACGCGTACCGGACCGCCGTCGACTGCTCGAGCTCGGCCGCGGTGGCGTTGTCCTCGGCCACGGACCGTGCGGCGTCGCTGCGCCGGGTCCGAACGACCTGCAGGGTCACGGCACCGACGAGCACGACGAGCCCGAACGCGACGAGCGACAGTCGGACCGCCGGCGTGACGAACAGGTTCGGCAGCTGGAACGCCGCGGTGGGCGCAGCAGCCACCACGATCGGCCACACGACCGTGCCGACCCGTCCTGAACGCTGGTTCCCCATGACCACGACGCTAGGTCACGCCACCGACGCGGACGGAGTTGTCCACAGGCCGGTTCTCCACAGGATCCATCGGCCTCCACCGGCCCGTCGCACGCAGCTGGTAAGCAGGACCCATGACCGACGTCAGCACGCCCGTTCCCGGATCCAGAGCCCTCGTCCTCGGTGGCGGAGGTGTCGCCGGCATCGCGTGGGAAGTCGGTGTCCTCGTCGCCCTGCAGGAAGCCGGCGTCGACCTCGACGCCGCCGACCTCGTGGTCGGCACCAGCGCCGGCAGCGTCGTCGGCGCGTTCGTCCGGAACGGTGCCGTCCAGCAGGCCTACGACCAGCAGCACACCCCTGCGCCCACCACCTACGAAGAGCCGGCGCCCATCGACGTCGAAGCCGTGCAGCAGCACATCGGCGCAGCACTGCAGGGCGCGACCGGCGAGCAGGACGCCCGCGCTCGACTCGGCCAGGCCGCCCAGCAGGTCGTCGGCGGGCAGAGCGACGACGAGCGCACGGCGACCTTCGGCGAGACGCTCCCGTCCACCGAGTGGCCGGAGAAGCCGCTCACCGTCACCGCGGTCGACGCCACCGACGGCACCTTCCGCCTGCTGACGGCGGCCGACGGTGTGCCGCTCCCCCGTGCGGTCGCTGCCAGCTGCTCGGTGCCCTTCGTCTGGACACCGGTCGCCGTCGACGGCCGCCCCCACGTCGACGGTGGCGTCCGCTCGGGCACCAACGCCGACGCGGCCGCCGGGTACGAGCGGGTGCTCGTCATCGCCTGCGGCCCCGAGGGCCCGTCACCGTGCGGGCCGTGGCTCGACGTCGCCGTCGAGGCACTGCGCGCCGGCGGTTCGTCGGTCGAGGTCGTCGTGGCGGACAGCGCGTCCCAACAGGCCTTCGGCACGAACTCGCTCTCGCTCGCCACGCAGGCGCCGTCGGCCGAGGCCGGTCACGCCCAGGGCACCGCGGTCGCCGAGCAGGTCGCTGCCTTCTGGGCCGAGGACCTGGCGAGCGTGCACGCATGAGCACCCCGTTCTCCGACCTCGACCAGTACATCGCGCTCCCCCGCGTCGACGGCATCGACATCAGCCCCGACGGCACCCGCGTCGCGCTGACGGTCAGTGCGCTCGACCCGGACGCCACCGGGTACCGCCGATCGATCTGGCAGGTGCCCGCGACGCCGACCCCCGACACCGCCGCGCGACCGGTCCGCCTCACACGCTCCGCCAAGGGCGAGGGCGGCATCGCCTTCACCCGCACCGGCGACCTGCTCTTCGTCTCCGCCCGGCCCGACGCCGACGCCACCGACCTCGAGGCCGCCCAGCTCTGGGTGCTGCCCGCGGCCGGCGGCGAGGCCCGTCCGCTCACCCGCCTGGCCGGGGGCATCGGTGGGGTGCTGGCCACCGCGGCATCGTCGGACCTCGTCGCGCTGACCGCCGACCTGCTGCCGGGGGCCGGCTCCGACCCGGCGACCGTGCTCGAAGCCGACGCGGAGCTCCGGAAGACCCGGAAGGACAAGCACGTCCGCGCGATCCTGCACGAGACTTACCCGGTCCGGTACTGGGACCACGACCTCGGCCCGGCACAGACGCACGTCCTGACCCTCGACACGGCGGGCATCGACACCGACAGCGACGGCGACGCCGCCGGCGTGAGCGCCGAACCCGTCCCGCCCGTCGACCGCACACCGGCCCCCGGCCGTTCGCTCGACCACGTCAGCGGAGCGCTCACGCCCGACGGCTCTGTCCTGTTGGCATCCGTCGGTGTCCGGGAGGCCCGTGGGGACCGCTCGACGCTCGTCACCATCGACCTGTCCAGCGGCCACCGCACGGTGCTGTTCGACGACGTCGACGTCGACCACGAGATGCCGGCGCTCAGCCACGACGGCCGGACGATCGCCTGGGTCCGCACCGTCCGCTCCACCCCGGCCGGCGCGAACCAGCAGGAGGTCTGGGTCGCCGGCATCGACGGCTCCGACGCCCGCCGCGTCGCGACCGACTGGGACCGCTGGCCGAGCGAGCTCGTGTTCGAACACGGTGACCGCGCGCTCCTGGCGGTCGCCGACCAGGACGGCCGCGCGCCGGTCTTCCGCATCCCCCTCGACGGCGGAGCCGTCGAGCAGCTGACGCACGACGACTGGGCGTACTCGAGCCTGCGCGTGGCGGCGGCGACGGGCGTGGTCGTGGCGCTCCGGGCCTCCTGGGCGGCCCCGCTGCACCCGGTGCGGATCGCGACGGACGGCACGGTGACCCCGTTGGGGACGCCGGCGTCCCTGCCGGACCTGCCCGCGCACCTGGAAGAGGTCGAGACGACCGCCGCCGACGGCGCCCGCGTGCGCGGCTGGCTCGTCGTGCCCGAGGGCGACGGGCCGCACCCGCTGGTCCTGTGGATCCACGGCGGACCGCTCAACTCGTGGAACCAGTGGTCCTGGCGTTGGAACCCGATGCTGCTCGCCGCCCGGGGCTACGCCGTGCTGCTGCCGGACCCCGCGCTCTCCACCGGTTACGGACTCGACTTCGTGAACCGCGGCTGGAACGCCTGGGGGCAGGCGCCGTACACCGACCTGATGGCGATCACCGACGTGGTCGAGGCGCGGGCGGACATCGACGCGACCCGGACCGCAGCGATGGGCGGGTCGTTCGGCGGGTACATGGCGAACTGGGTCGCCGGGCACACCGACCGGTTCCGCGCGATCGTCACCCACGCGAGCCTGTGGGCGCTCGACCAGTTCAACGGCACGACGGACTCGTCGCAGTACTGGTCGTCGATCTTCGACGCCGACGGGATCGCGGCGAACGACCCGCACCGGTTCGTGGCCGAGATCACGTCGCCGATGCTCGTGATCCACGGCGACAAGGACTACCGGGTGCCGATCGGCGAGGGGCTGCGGCTCTGGTCCGAACTCGCGGAGCACCACGCGGCACCGGACGGCTCGATGCCGCACCGGTTCCTGTACTTCCCGGACGAGAACCACTGGGTCCTCGCTCCGCAGCACGCCGTGGTCTGGTACGAGACGGTGTTCGCGTTCCTCGGGCAGCACGTGCTCGACCAGGAGTGGGAGCGGCCGGCCCTGCTCGGGTAGCGCTCGCGCCCGGCGAGCGGGCGCGAGCCGGGCGGGCCGCTAGACGAACGCGGCCTGCCCGGTGATCGCCCGCCCGACGATCAGGGTGTTGACCTCGCGCGTGCCCTCGTACGAGTAGATCGCCTCGGCATCGGCGAAGAACCGGGCCACGCCCTTGTCGAGCACGATGCCGTTGCCGCCCTGCACCTCGCGGCACCAGGCGACGGTCTCCCGCATCTTCGCGGTCGCGAACGCCTTGGCCATCGCGGAGTGCTCGTCGCCACCGACCCCGGCGTCCTGCATGGCCGAGGCCTGGGTGCACAGAGCGATCGAGGCCGTGATGTTCGACAGCGACTTGACGAGCAGGTCCTGCACGAGCTGGTGCGCAGCGATCGGCTTGCCGAACTGGATCCGCTCGCGGGCGTAGGCCAGCGCAGCCTCGTACGCCCCGACCGCGATGCCGACGGCCTGCCAGGCGACCTCGGTGCGGGTCAGCCGGAGCACCTCGGCGGTCGAGCGGAACGACGTCGCGTTCTGCAGCCGACGCGACTCGGGCACCCGGACGTCCTGCATGACGATGTCGGCGTTCTGCACCCCGCGCAGGGCGATCTTGTCCTCGATCTTGGTCGCGGTGAAGCCCGCGGTGTCGGTGGTGACCAGGAAGCCCTTGACCTGACCGTCGGCGACGTCCTTCGCCCAGATCACGACGACGTCGGCGAAGGTGGCGTTGCCGATCCAGCGCTTCTCGCCGTCGAGCACCCACTCGTCGCCCTCGCGCCGGGCGGTGGTGCGCAGGCCCTTCGCCGAGTCACTGCCCGAGTACGGCTCGGTGAGCCCGAACGCCCCGACGATCTCGCCCGTGGCCATCCGGGGCAGCCACTCACGCTGCTGTTCGTCGCTACCGGCGACCGCGATCGAGTTCATCGCCAGGCCGGACTGCACGCCGATGAAGGTGGCGACGCTCGCGTCCACGCGTCCGAGTTCGAGGGCCGCCCAGCCGCGGTACACGGCCGAGTTCTCGAACTGCCGCACGAGCGGGACGCCCGGCCCGTACATGCCGAGTTCGGCCAGCGGCGCGATCACCTGCATCGGGAACTCGGCGCGCGCCCAGTACTCGTCGGCGATCGGCGCGACCTCGCGCTCGAGGTACTGCCGGAGCCGCCCGAGCGACGCGCGCTCCTCGACCGTGAGCTGCTGCTGGAAGCCGTAGAAGTCCGATTCGAGCAGGGGCGTCGCGGGCATGGTCGTTGACATGGGAACCACGATGCATCATTCTCGAAAACGTTGCAAGAGAGGATCGCGTGTACACATCGGATTCAGCGCTGCGCGCCTTCCGGGAGGCCCGTCACACCTTCATCGCCGGCTCACGGATCGACATGGGGGCGTTGGCTGCCGCACTCGGCGTCGACCGCACGTCGCTGTTCCGGTGGGTCGGCAACCGTGACCGGTTGCTGTCCGAGATCCTGTGGTCCCTCGCAGTCCCGACCCTCGACGGGGCGACCCACGCCGCCGACGAGATCGGGGCGACCGGAGCAGCCCGGCTCGTCGTCGTGCTCGACCGGTTCACCGCCGACCTGATCGACGCCCCGTACTTCCGGGCGTTCCTGACCCGCGAACCCGCTCGGGCGATGCGTCTGCTCACCACCTCGGACAGCGACGTGCAGAGCCGGTTCGTCGCCCGGGTGACCGCACTCATCGAGCAGCAGGAGTCGTCCGGTACGTTCGATCCGGCACCGTTGTCGGCTGAGGAGCTCGCACGGCTGCTCGTCCGGATCTCCGAGTCGTTCACCTACGCCGAGTTCATCTCCGGTGAGACCCCTGATCCCGACCGGGCACGTGCGGCGTTCGAGTACGTCCTACGGCCCGACGCGGTGCACGCCACACCCGCACCACCGATCGGAGACCGATGACCATCGACGAGTACCCGTTCCGCCGGACCTACCCCACCAGGTGGAACGACAACGACATGTTCGGGCACGTCAACAACACGATCTACTACTCGGCGATGGACAACGCGTCGACGTACTGGTTCCGCGAGGTCGCCGGGCTCGACCCGTTCTCGTCGGAGTGGATCGCCGTGCTGGTGTCGTCGAGCTGCCGGTTCGTCGAGTCCGCCGTCTGGCCGGACGTCATCGAGGTCGGGATGCGCTCGAAGCACCTCGGCAACACGAGTCTGTCGTGGGAGTTCGGCCTGTTCCGCCAGTCCGACGGCGCCCTGCTCGCCACGGGTGAGTTCGTGCACGTCATCATCGACCGCGAGGGCGCCCGCCGGCCGATCCCGCTGCCCGCCGAACTCCGCGAGCTCGTGACCGGCTCGATGGTCGCGCAGCAGCCCGCCGTCGCCGACTGACCAGCCGCGCGGCGCACGTCCCGCGCACGCCCCGGCGCACGTCCCGCCCGACCCCGCGCACGTCCCGCCCGGAGCCCCGCGCACAGCCAAAGTGCTCCCGAACCGCGCAATCGCGTGGTTCGGGAGCACTTTGGTTGCGCCGATCGGATCGGCACCGGGGCCCGGCAGAGGGCGCAGACTGCTCAGGACTTGAGGGCTGCGAGCTCGAGGTTGATGTCGTCGGGGTCCTGCACGGACAGGATCACCATGCCGGCGTCGCCGAGGTCGGTGACCTCGCCGTGCTCGACACCCGCGGCATCGAGTCGTGAGGCCGCCTCGTGCAGCTCGTCGACCGAACCCACGACGAAGCTCACGTGGTCGAGGCCGACGGTGTCCGGATCGAACGTCTGCCCTGCGGGAGCGACCGGACGGAGCCCGAACACCTGGTCACCGAGCCGGAACACCGATCCGCCGTAGAAACGCTCGCGATCCTCGCGGACACCCGGCTCGTCGACCTGGTCGCTGAAGTCGATCGCCGGATCCGTGCCGAGCAGCAGCTGGTAGAAGGCCTTGCTCCGGTGGATGTCGGTCACGGTGACACGGACGTGGGCCAGGGCGGTCGGGCGTGCGAACGGCTCGGTCATGGTGGAGCTCCTCAGGGGTTGCGCGCCGTGGTTGCGACGCGCACCCGAGGCAACGCTCGGTCCCTCCGAAGCACCCGAGGCCGTGCGGCGACCGGACATCCCCGTAGACGACGTTCCGCACGCCGCAGAACCGAAGTGCCCCCGAACCACGCGATCGCGCGGTTCGGGGGCACTTCGGTTGTGCAAGCGGCGCTGGACCCGAACGCCAGCGCCGCAGTCCAGGGTCAGATCAGGTCGTCGGTCAGGTGGTTCGGCGTGCCGAAGCGGTGCGCCGTGATGGACACCGCCTGCTCGCGGACGAACGGCAGGATCTCGAGCCGCCCGGCCTCGGTCACCGGGCCGCCGTACACCGCGACGTCCGGACGACCACCGACGGCCGAGTACAGCGCCGAGGTGTCCCCACCGATGAGCCGCACCCGGGTCGACGGCCCTGAGGCGACCGAGCTGGCGAAGGCCTCGTCGGACACCGTCTGCGACAGGGAGCGGACGATCGGCAGCGAACGGATCGCCGCGGCGACGGACGACGGCAGCGTCGCGGCCGTGGAGACCTCGATCGTCGTGCCGGCACGGAGCGCAGCGGCGACGACGCGGACGAGCTCGACCACCGAGGCGTCGGGGTCCGTGTCCGAGCCGGCACCCGCGGCCAGCCGCACCTGCACCGCCGGGAACGGCAGGTACCGGGCGATGTTCCGCTCGGCGGAGAGCGCCGAGACGTCGGTCGCGGTGCCGAACAGCGTCGCCCACGCCTGCTCGTCCGACGCCAGCGAACGGTCGAGCACCGGCGAGGACACCTCGGCCGCCCGGACGAACGCCGAGACCGGACCCGACACGGCGACACCGGACGCAGCGACCGCCGGTGCAGGCGTCCACGAACCGAGCCCGAGCAGGTAGTTCAGCCCACCCGCCTTCGTGCCGGCACCCACGGCCGACTTCTTCCACCCGCCGAACGGCTGACGCCGGACGATGGCACCCGTGATGCCGCGGTTGACGTAGAGGTTGCCTGCCTGGATCCGCGACAGCCACGTGCCGATCTCACCCGGGTCGAGCGAGTGCAGGCCCGAGGTCAGGCCGTAGTCGACCTCGTTCACGATGTCGATCGCCTCGTCGAGGGAGTCGGCGGTCATCATGCCGAGGATCGGGCCGAAGTACTCGGTGCGGTGGAACTCCGAACCACGGCGCACGCCCTGTCGGACACCCGGGCTCCAGAGCTTGCCGGTCTCGTCGAGCTGCTTCGGCTCGACGGCCCAGGACTCCCCCGCGCCGAGCTTCGTCAGCCCGTCGAGCAGCTTGCCCGAGGCCGGCTCGATGACCGGGCCCATCTGGGTAGCGGCGTCGGTCGGGTACCCCACGGTGAGCGAGGACACCGCGTCGAGCAGCTGGTTGCGGAAGCGCTTCGACTTGGCGACCGAGCCGACCATGACGACGAGGGACGCGGCCGAGCACTTCTGGCCGGCGTGCCCGAACGCGGACGCGACGACGTCCTTCACGGCGAGGTCGAGGTCGGACGACGGCGTGACGATCACGGCGTTCTTGCCCGAGGTCTCGGCGAGCAGCGGCAGGTCGGGGCGGAACGAGCGGAACAGCTCGGCCGTCTCGTAGGCACCGGTGAGGATGACCTGGTCGACCATCGGCGACGCGATCAGCTGCTGCCCGAGGTCGTTCTCCGACACCTGCAGGAACGCGAGCACGTCGGCCGGGGCCCCGTGGGCGTCGAGCGCGGTCTCGATGATCGAGGCGAGCACGGCCCCGGAGCGCTCGGCGGGCGGCGCGGGCTTCAGCACGACGGCCGACCCGGCTGCCAGCGCAGCGAGGGTCGATCCGGCGGGGATCGCGACGGGGAAGTTCCACGGCGGCGCGACCAGGGTCAGCGCCGCGGGCGTGAAGGTCGCACCGTCGACGTCGTCGAGCGAGGACGCCAGGGTGCCGTAGAAGTGCGCGAAGTCGATCGCCTCGGACACCTCGGGGTCGGCCTGGTCGATGGTCTTGCCGGTCTCCGACGCCATGACCTCGACGAGGGCGGCGCGGTTCGCCTCGAGAGCGTCACCGACGGCGTGCAGCACGGCGCCACGTGCACCACCGGACCAGGTCCCCCAGACCGCACCCGCGGCCTTGGCGCGACCGAGCGCGGTGTCGAGCGCCGTGGCGGAGTCGACCCGGGCCTCCTGGACGGCACGGACGCCGAGCGTCGACGAGGCGACGCGTGCGGTGATGGCGTCGCCCCAGGCGCGGACGGCGCCGACCGAGGGGTCGCTGTCCGGGGTGTTCTCGAAGTGACCGGGGCCGGGGCGGCCGACGGCGGCGTAGCGGTCGGCGACACGGTGTGATGCCGGTGCTGCGAGCCCTTCGGGCGTCGCGAGCGGCACCAGGGAGGCGCGGAAGCGCTCCTCTTCGCGGGCGAACAGCGGCGGCGAGGACACCAGCGAGAAGACCGCGGACATGAAGTTGTCCTGCGACGCGCCCTCCTCCAGACGACGGATCAGGTAGGCGATCGCGACGTCGAACTCGCCCGGGTGGACGACCGGCGTGTAGAGCAGGAGCGAACCGACCGTGTTCTTCACGGCCGACGCCTGCCCCTGCGCCATGCCGAGCAGCATCTCGAACTCGATGCCGTCCCGCACGCCGCGTTCGCCGGCGAGCAGCCAGGCGTGCGCGACGTCGAACAGGTTGTGCCCGGCGACACCGACGCGGACGTTCTCGACGCGCGATGGGGTGAGCGCCCAGTCGAGCACACGCTTGTAGTTGGTGTCCGAGTCCTGCTTGGTGTGCCAGGTGGCGAGCGGCCAGCCGTGCACCGAGGCCTCGACCTGCTCCATCGGCAGGTTCGCGCCCTTGACCAGACGGACCTTGATGCCGGCGCCACCACGAGCGCGGCGGGCGGCGGACCACCCCTGCAGCTCCTGCATCGCGGCGAGCGCGTCGGGCAGGTACGCCTGCAGCACGATGCCGGCTTCGAGGCCGAGGAACTCCGGCTCGTCGAGGAGCTTCGTGAAGACCGCGATGGTGAGGTCGAGGTCCTTGTACTCCTCCATGTCGAGGTTGATGAACTTGGCCGGGCTGGCGGCTGCGGCGCGCTGGAAGAGCGGTCGGAGCTGCTCGACGATGTCGTCCACCGCGTGGTCGAACGCCCACGGCGAGTGCGGGTGCACCGTCGAGGAGACCTTGATGGAGACGTAGTCGACGTCGTCGCGGGCCAGGAGCTTGTGCGTGCCCTCGAGACGGCGGGCGGCTTCGCGCTCGCCCAGCACGGCCTCGCCGAGCAGGTTGACGTTGAGGCGGACGCCATCGCGCTTGATGCCGGCGATGGCCGGGCCGAGCTTGGAGTCGGTGGCGTCGACGATGAGGTGGCCGACCATGTTGCGCAGGACCCGTCGGGCGATGGGGACGACGACGTTCGGCAGCACCGGGGCCATGCCGCCGCCGAGCCGGACGAGTCCGCGGAGCGCGGCCGGCAGGAACCCGGGGGCGTCCGGGGCGATCTGGCGGAGCTTGCGGGCGGCGACGGCGAGGTCCTCCGGTCGCACGACCCCGTCGACGAACCCGACGGCGAAGTCGAGGCCGGCGGGGTCGGCGAGCACGCCGGCGAGCTGCTTCGCGGAGCCGTCGACCGGGTACGACTCGGCCTCGGCGAGCCACTGTCGGACGAGCGCGACGGACTGGTCCGCCAGGGCGTCGTGGTCGATGGCGGAGTCCTCGTGCAGCGTCGTCATGGGTTCAGTGTGGAGGTCCGGGATGCGGTAGCGGAAGTGAGCGTTCCTGATGGATACCGTTCAATTGCGCTACCGTTTCGGTCGTGACCCGGCTAGCGTCGGACCATGCTCGACGTCCGCCGTCTCGTGCTCCTCCGTGAGCTGTCCATCCGCGGCACGATCGCGGCCGTCGCCGAGGCGGTGAACTTCACTCCGTCGGCGGTCTCGCAGCAGCTGAGTGCCCTGGAGCGGGAGGCCGGCGTGCAGCTCCTCCGCAAGGCCGGGCGGCGGCTCCAGCTCACCCCGCAAGCCGAGGTGCTGGTGGCCGCGGCGGGCCAGGTGCTCGACGTCCTCGAGCACGCGCAGTCCCAGGTGGAGGAGACCCTGTCGTCCGTGCAGGGCCGGGTGCGGGTCGCCGTGTTCCAGTCGGCAGCCCTCGCCCTGATGCCGAGCGCCCTGCACGAGATGGCCACGGAACACCCCGACGTCCGGGTCGAGATGGTGCAGCGCGAACCGGAGACCGCGCTGAACGAGACGTGGGCTCGCGACTTCGACATGGTCATCGCGGAGCAGTACCCCGCCCATGCCGCTCCGCACCTGCCCGGGCTCGACCGGTCCGACCTGACGACGGACGCGGTCCGGCTGGCCTTGCCCCCGCGCGACACGGCGCTGCGCCCGGTGTCGTCACTCGAGGACGCCCGCACCATGCCCTGGGTGATGGAGCCCCGCGGGACCGCGTCGCGGCACTTCGCCGAGCAGGTCTGCCGGCGCTGGGGTTTCGAGCCCGACGTCCGGTACGAGACCGCCGACCTGCAGACGCAGATCCGCCTGGTCGAGTCGGGCAACGCCGTCAGCCTGATGCCCGACCTGATGTGGACCGGTCGGACGACGACGTGCCGGCTGCTCGAGCTGCCCGAGCGGCCGCGGCGGACGATCTTCACGGTGGTCCGCGCCGCTGGCGCATCGTCGCCAGCCGTGCGCGCACTCCGCTCCGCGCTCGAACGCGCCGCGTCCGTCGTCGGAGCGTGACAGGGCGGTCTGGAGGCGCGGCGCGGGTCCGGCACGACGGCTGCGGACCTCCGTGCCATCGTGATCGTTCCGTGATCGAGCGATCGTCAGGAGTGGTCAGCGGGCGACATTCCCTGAGTAGAGGACGCTGATCCGGCGTCCCACCCAGGCATCCGAGGGGGATCCCGTGAACCAGTCCTGCAAGTACACCTTCCGCCGCAGCGCGGCGATCGGAGCGGCGATCGCGATCGTCACCGCTTCATCGGCGTTCGGCATCGGGGCGAGCGCCGCCTCCGCAGCGACCGACGAGACGGCTGCACCGAGTACCACCGCGACGTCGGCTCCGCAGGACGCGACCACCGCGACCACCGCGACCGCCGCAGCCGACACCACGGCGGCTGACACCGGCACCGACACCGCTCCCGACACCGCGCAGGCCACACCGGACGGCGAGACCGCCGACCCGGCACCGGCGCCGGCACCGGCACCGGCCGACGAGACGGCGACGCCGGACACCACCCCGGCCGCGACCACGCCGCCCGCCGCGGACACCGCGCCGACGACCCCCGCCGCCGCCGAACAGCCCGCCCCCGAGGCATCGACGCCCGTCACCTGGGCGGAACCGTCGACCGAGGACGCGCCGATCGTCCTCACCGCGACCGCCGGTCAGCCGTTCTCGCACACCTTCACCGCCCAGGGCGGTGACGGCCCGCTGGAGTACCTGTTCAACCCGCTGAACTTCTCCCCGAACAACGACGTCAACGGCTGGTCCTGGAACGAGCAGACCGGCGTCCTGAGCGCCACCCCGAAGAGCACCTTCGACGGGCCCGCACTGTTCGCGGTCACCGCGACCGACCTGCACCAGAGCGCCGTGCAGTACGTCCAGGTCGACATCGAACCCGGCGCCCCGGTGGGTGTCACGTTCGGCGTCGACAGCTCGGACTCCGACGTCAGCTGGCAGGTCGACGCCGACGGGACGATCCGGGAGTACGCGCCGGGTGGCACCGGTGAGACCGTGGTGTCGGAGGTCCCCGCCACCGTCGGCTCCTCGATGACCCTCGCGGGCGTGGCCGTCGACGCGCTGGGCAACCGCACCACCCCGGGCGACGAGTACCCGCGCTCGACCGTCACGAGCACCACCGCGTCCGACGGCGTGGTCTGGGACCCGAACTGGTCGGCGAACACGGTGACGTTCTCGGAGCCGGGTACCCGCACGCTGACGGTGTCCGAGGGCGGCGTCTCCACCTCGTTCACGGTCCGCGTCTCCGAAGCCCCCGCTCCCGTCGTCGGCATCACCATCGGGGTGCTCCCGGCGGACGGGACGTCCGGCGACCGGTGGGGCGTCGAGGGTGACGTGATCACCTACTACCCGGCGGACGGCGACGCGCAGCGGGTCGACGCGATCCCGGCCCGACAGGGCGACCGGGTGCAGATCCGCGCCCTGGCCGTGGACGCCGACGGGCAGCCGGTCGGTGACCACACCGACCTCGCCTTCACGAGCGACGTGGCGAGCGACCGCATCGAGTACGACGCCGAGGCTGCGGCCACGTGGGTGACCTTCGAGCACGCGTCGCCGCACACGATCACCGTGGCGTCCGGGGACGTGACGAGCACCATCCGCTTCGAGGTGCAGCCGACGGCGACGACCACGGTCACGACCACCCACACGCCGACCGCGTCGGGCACGCTCGCGTACACCGGTGCCGACGAGTCCGGCCCGCTCGCGTGGGCCCTCGGCCTGCTGGCGTCGGGTGCCGGCCTGCTCGTCTGGCGCCTGCGTCGCCGACTCGGCTGAGGCACGTCACAGCGACCGCCTGACGGACCGGAGGCGCGGGGCAGGACCGCCCCGCGCCTCCGGTCCGTCTTTGCGCGATTCTGTGAAAAACCCCAGATGAGAGCCGGTAGTACCGAGATGAAACCGTGATCTCCAGTAGGGGTCGGAACGCGTCCGCGAACCGTAATGTCAGCACCGAGGAGCGCGCGGGCACCGTGTGCTCGCCACCAGACTCCCGAGGGGGAACCATGCACCAGTCCACCAAGCCGCCCGTCCGCCGCGCGGCGACGATCGGCATCGTCGTGGCGGCGACCGCCATCGGCTCGGTCATCGGCGTCGGCGCGCCCGCGACGGCGGCGACGCCGACGGGGACGACGACACCGACGAGCACCACGGCGACCTCCACGGCCGCCAAGACGTCGAGCGCCAGCCCGACGCCCGGCGCCGGCCCCGCCGCGAAGGCCACGGACGGCGCCACCCCGGCGGCAGCACCGGGTGACGGCAGCGACCTCGCGTTCACCGAGGCGTCGACCCAGGCCGCCCCGATCGCCCTCACCGCGACGGTCGGCACGCCGTTCAGCCACACGTTCACCACCACGGGCGGCAACGGCACCGTCGGGTACGCCATCCAGGACGCCCCGTCGGCGGACTACACGGTGAACGTCGAGACCGGCGTGCTGAGCGGCACGCCGACGACCGCCGGCACGTTCGACTTCGAGGTCGTGGCGCTCAGCGGGTCGACACAGGTGACCGAGTACGTCCGCCTGACCGTCTCGCCGTCGCCGGTCGTCTTCACCGAGCCGTCGACGAAGGCGAAGCCGCTCGCCCTCACCGCCACCGCCGGCGCGACCTTCACGCACACGTTCCGCACCACGGGCGGCACGGGGTCGCTGGCGTATGCGATCCAGGACGCACCCTCGTCCGACCTGACCGTCAACGTCGAGACCGGGGTGCTCACCAGCACCGTCACCACCGCTGGCACGTACGACTTCGAGGTCGTCGCCCTCCGTGGCACCGCGACCGCCACGGAGTACGTGCGCCTGACCGTCCTGCCGGCCGCACCCATCGGGGTCCGCGCGATCGTGGACACCGGCACACCCGGCGCAACGGTCTGGTCGGTCGCACCCGGTGGCGTCATCAGCGCGTTCTCCGGCGGGGGCGAGCCCCTCGGCACCGTCGCGTCGATCCCCGTCCAGCAGGGCGGTTCGCTCGTGGTGTCCGGCCTCGCCGTCGACCGGTTCGGCAACCCGACCGCGCCGGCTTCCGCGAGCACCGAGTTCGGCTCGACGGTGACGAGCTCGGTGGCGGCGGACAAGGTCGTCACCGATCCCCGGGGCGACGCATCGAAGGTGGCGTTCCCGCACGCTTCGGACCACCGTCTCACCATCACCCAGGATGGCGCCTCGACCACGTTCGTCGTCGCCGTCCGTCCCGTCGCCACCGCCACCGCCGCGACCACGACGAGCGGCACCGGCGGCACGCTCGCCTACACCGGCGCCGACGAGACCACGCCGTTGGCGTGGGCCCTCGGCCTGCTCGCCGCCGGCGGCGGCCTGCTGGTCCTCCGCCTGCGTCGCCGTCGCGCCTGAGACGCGACCGACGAACGGACGGGAGGCCCGGTGCCAGCTGGCACCGGGCCTCCCGTCCGTCTTGCGGGAACCCCCGACCCGGTCCCATCCCGCACCTGTCCGCCTCGCGGTCGCGCCGGTCCCGGCGCAGGTCGTGACCAATCCGTGATCGAGCGATCGTCAGGACTGGTCAGCGGGCGACATTCCCTGAGTAGAGGACGCTGATCCGGCGTCCCGACCTGGTATCCGAGGGGGATCCCCGTGAAGCAGTCCTGCACATCCACGTTCCGACGCAGCGCCGCGGTCGGCGCAGCCGTCGCGATCGTCGCCGCGTCGTCCGCGTTCGGCATCGGCGCCACCGCGGCCGTCGCCGACACCGCCGACACGTCGACGTCCGTCACCACCGGGACCGGCACCGGCACCGGCACCGGCCAGGCGACGCCGGACGCACCGGAGCCCACGGCCCCGACGCCCGAGACCGCGACCCCGACGCCGACCCCCGAGGCAGCGGACACCGACGCCCCTGCCGACACCACGCCGACCGCCTCCCCTACTCCGGCGCCCGACCCGGGTCAGACCCCCGGCTCGACGGAGACCCCGAGCCCGACCGCGGCGGCTCCCGCAGCGTCGACCCCGGCAGCGGATGCCCCTGCGGACGGAGCCGTCACGTGGCCGACGCCGTCGAGCCGCGAGAAGCCGATCGAGTTCACGACGACGGCTGGCGAATCGTTCTCGCAGCAGTTCGTGGCGCAGGGCGGCGACCAGGCGCTCGAGTACGGCTTCGCCCCCGTCGGCGACTGGGACCAGTACGCGAAGGAGTTCCGCTGGGACGACTCCGGGCTCCTCCGTGGTACCCCGACGACGCCGGGTGTCTACGAGTTCAGCGTCCTCGCGACCGACACCCGACACAACGACACGCAGTGGATCCGGGTCACCGTCGAGCCCGCCGCGGCGGTCACCCTGACCACGTCCGTGTCCTCGACGGCCGATGGTTTCGGCCCGGCCTGGGAGGTCACGAAGGACGCGATCCGGCCCTGGAGCTACGGGAACCTCGGTAAGGCCGTTTCCGCCATCCCCGCGAAGCCCGGCCAGTCCCTGTGGCTCGCCTCCACGCTGATCGACCGCTACGGCAACCCCAAGGACGGCCCTGAGATGTCGTCGGCCACCGAGCTGACCAGCAGCGCACCGGGTGACGTCCTCTCCTTCGACGACGTCACGAACCGCTGGAAGGTCACCTTCTCCGACGTCGGGCGCCACGAGCTGACGGTGCGGGCCGACGGGCTCTCGCTGTCGATCCCGGTCGACGTCGCCGACACCCCGCTCGCGTTCACGGAGCAGTCCTCCTCCGATGCCCCGCTCGACCTGACGGCGACGTCGGGCACGCCGTTCAGCCACCGCTTCTCGGTGCAGGGCGCGACCGGCCCGGTCGAGTACTCGCTCGCCGGCTCCGACGGCGGCGACGTCATCGGTGACGGGGACTTCTTCCGCTCCGAGTTCTCGATCGACCCCGCCACGGGCGTCCTGTCCGGCACGCCGCGCCCCGCGACGCAGTACGACTTCGAGGTGATCGCACGCAGTGGTTCCGAGACCGCGACGGCGCACGTCACCCTGACGGTCGAGCCCGGCACCCCGGTCGGAGTCCTGGCGTCGGTGTACCACGGCGCTGAGGGCCCGGAGTGGGAGGTCGCACCCGACGGATCGGTCACCGAGTACACGATCGACGCCGCGGGGTCGGTGCAGACGAAGTCGGTCGACAGCGTGCCGGCGGACCAGGGCATCCCGCTGTTCGTGAAGGCCGTCGCGGTCGACGCCAACGGCAACCGCACGACGACCCCGGGCAGCCCGCACCCCGTCGTGACGAGCGACGTGGCCACTGACCGGATCACCTGGGTCGCGGAGGCGGAGTCCAACCAGGTCGACTTCCCGCACGCGTCGATCCACACGCTGACCGTGTCCAACGGAGGGGTCACGACCTCGTTCCGGGTCGATGTCCGAGCGCACGCCGACGCCGCCGGGACGTCGACGACCCGTCCGGCGTCCGGCACGCTCGCCTACACCGGCGCCGACGAGTCCGGTCCCCTGGCGTGGGCGCTCGGCCTGCTCGCCGCCGGCGGTGGCCTGCTGGTGCACCGTCTGCGCCGTCGACGCGCCTGACACGTGATCCGATGCGGACGGGAGGCGCGGTGCGGGTCCGCACCGCGCCTCCCGTCCGTGAATCGTGCGGGAACCCCCAACCCGGGTCACATTCCGATCAAGCCCGTCGCGCACGTGCGCGACTAACCCCTACGATCCGATCATGCCGAGGATTCTCGGCGAACTCTTACGTTCCGGCACCCGACCGGACTCAAACCCTGGGGGACGAAGTGCGCCGCAGCACCTCCACCGTCCGACGCGCCTGCGCCGTCGGCACCACCGTCGCGCTGATCGGTCTCACGACCGGTCTGGGCGTCATGACCGCGACCGCAGCGACCGCTGCCGAGTCGAACCCGGCCGTCAGCGCTCCTGCGACGGCCGCCGCCGACGGCACCACGCCGAGCGACACCGCCACGGACGGCACGGGCACGCCCGCGACCGGCTCCGAGGCGGACGGCAGCACGCCGCCCGCCGGCGACACCACCGGTGACGACGCTCCCGCGGGCGACGACTCCGGTGCGACCGGCCCGGACACCGAGCCGACCGACGCCGGCACCCCCGGCACCGGCTCGACCGCTCCGGCCGGCACCCCCGCCGCCCCGGCCGCGACCACGCCCACGGAGCCCACCGCCACCGCGACCACCCCGGCCGCCGCAGCCGCCGCGGAGCAGTCGGTCACCATCACCGGCGACCTGTACGTCGGCTCGGACCTCGTCGCACGACAGTCCGGGTTCACCAAGGGCAGCAAGATCTCGTACGTCTGGACCTCCCCGACCGGGGCCGTCCTGTCCGAGAGCGCCACCTACACGATCACGACCGCCGACGCCGGCCAGGAGATCACGGTCACGCTCGAGGGCTCGGTCGCGGGCGAGACCGCCACGGCGACCACCGAGACCGCAGTGGCCCCCGTCTTCGTGGACGAGGACGGCCAGCCGCTCTCCGACGAGGAAGGCGACACGTCCATCGAGGCCACCGCCGGCGAGGCCTTCTCGCAGACCTTCCGTGCACTCAGCACCCCGGCGCCGGAGCTGTCGGCATCGTCGTTCGACGACGACGGCAACGAGCAGTCCACCCTGCCGAAGGGGATCTCCTTCGACGCGAAGACCGGCGTGCTCTCCGGCACCCTGACCGACGCCGAGCAGTACTACCAGGTCATGATCACGGCGACGTCGACGAGCCCGAGCGGCCCCGTCTCGAACCAGCAGTTCGTCGACATCGACGTCCAGGCCGGTGCCCCCGTCGGCATCGAGGTCGTCACGCTCAACCAGAACGCGCTCGAGGACGGCAGCGACACCACGGCGTGGATCATCCACCCGAACGGTGACGTCTACACGGGTGACCTGCTCAGCGACTCCGAGCCGGTCAAGGGCGGCAAGGTGACCGTCAAGCAGGGCGGCACGCTGCTCGTCTCCGGTGCCCAGGTCGACCGCTTCGGCAACCAGATCATGCCCGACTTCGACGAGGAGACCGGCGAGCCGGAGTTCTTCACGCCGACCGTCACCTCGGACGTCGCGACCGACGTCATCGCCGCGGACTCCGACCTGGGCGGGGTCGGCCTGGTGTCCGTCACGTTCCCGCACGCCTCGACGCACACCCTGACCGTCTCCGGTGCCGCGGTGCCGAGCACGGTCTTCGCGGTGGACGTGCAGCCGACGATCGCCCCGGCCGCCGTCATCAAGCCGATCGTCCCCGCGGCGGTCGCCACGCACCACACCGGCTCCGGTCGGCTCGCCTACACCGGAACCGATGCGACGGGTGCCCTCCCCTGGGCGCTCGGCCTGCTCGTCGCCGGTGCCGGTCTGATCGGCGCCCGCACCCTGCGCCGTCGCCGCGCTCAGCGCTGACGGTCCCCGTCGTCTCCCGTCCGTCGCGCGCCCGCGTGACGGACGGGAGGCCCGGCTCGGCCCCGCCTGTCCCCGCACGGGGCGGCGGGGCCGTTTCCGTCCCACCGTCGGTAGCGTGGGCACCATGCCCACGCTGCTGCACATCGACTCCTCGGCCGACCTCACCCACTCCCGCTCGCGCGCACTGACCGCGGCCTTCGCCGACGCCTGGCGCGCCCGCGGCCCGGAGTACACGGTCGTCCGGCGGGACCTGCACGTCGACCAGCTCCCCCACCTGGAGAGCTCGGCGCTGCACTGGGCCGCCGCCGACCGCACCGCCGAGGAAACCGTGGCGCCCGAGGCCGAGGCCCTGCGCCAGCAGGTCATCGACGAGCTCCTGGCCGCCGACGTCGTCGTGGTGGGTGCGCCGCTGTACAACTACACCGTGCCGTCGACCCTGAAGGCCTGGATCGACCGCATCCACGTCCCCGGCATCCTGACCGGCGGCGTGCAGCCCCTGGCCGGACGACCCGTCGTCACCGTGGTGAGCCGCGGCGCGACCTACGACGCCGGCACCCCGACGGAGGGCTGGGACCACGGCTCCCCCGTCCTGCACATCGTGCTCGGCACCGCGCTCGGCATGAAGCTCTACCCGATCACCGTCAGCGCGACCCTGGCCGACCGACTGCCGGACCTCGCACCGCTGGCCGACCACGCCGCCGCGGAGTTCGCCGACGCGAAGACGACGATCGAGCGCCTCGCGACCACTCTCGGCTGAGGTCAGGCGGGCCGGATCTCGCCGACCCGCCCGAGCAGCTCCGCGTGGAAGGCCGTCTGCGTCAGCGCGCTCGCGAGCAGGAACCCGGTCATCGACTCGATCCCGCCGCTGAAGGGCACCCGGGCCGCGACCTCGAACAGCGTGGGACGGTGCAGCGCATCGAGGGCCGCGGCGACGTGACGCGAGCGCTCCTCCCGGTGCCGGGCCAGGGTCTCGGCGCGGGTGACGACGTCACGGAACCGGTACTCGTGCCCCGGGCAGACCTCGAGCTCGGCGTACGGGTCGAGCCGCTCGAGCGACGCCAAGTAGTCCCCGAGCGGGTTCGTGCCGGTCCGGCCGCCGAGCCCGATGCCGGAGTTGATCCGCGGCAGCACGTGGTCGCCGGAGAACAGCAGCCCGTCGGCCTCGTCGAGGAAGCACACGTGCCCGGTCGTGTGTCCCGGGGTCCAGAGCGTCCGGATCGTCCGACCGGGGATCGGCAGCAGGTCGCCGTCCTCGAGCAGCACGTCCGCGTACGGCGCCTCGATCCGGCCCATCCCGATGCGACGTCCGCTGCCCCATGCCTCGACGACCCCGGCCCGCAGGTGCTCGGGCAGCCCCCACGTCGCGATGTCCGCGTCGTTCCGCTCGGCGTCGATCCGCTCCCGTTCGAGAGCGCTGACCTCGAGGCCGTGCATCGCCACCCGGGCCCCCGTCGCCCGGCGGATGGCCGCCGCGGCCCCCAGGTGATCGGCGTGCAGGTGCGTCACGGCGACGAGCGACACGTCGTCCAGGGAGCGGCCGATCCCGGCGAGCCCGTCCCGCAGCTCGGCGAGTCCGCCGTCGGCCGACCACCCGGGGTCGATCACCGCGAGCGAGCCGTCCGACCCCTCGACGACGTACACGAGGGTCGCGTCGGGCACCCCGAACCGGAACGGCACCGCGAGGGTCCAGATGCCCGGCCGGACCTGCTCGACGGGTGGCAGGACGCCGTCGCGGAGCGCGGCGGCCTGCACGGGGCTGATCGGTTCCGGGGCCGGCGCTGCCGGCGGGGGCACGGTCGTCACGCCGGCCACCCTACCGACGCGTGTCTGGCCCTCGACGGCCCTGCTCCCGACGCATGGTGAGCAGAAATGGTCGGGTGCGGGCCGTGGACCCGACCATTTCTGCTCACCGAGCGCACGCGCGGGGCGCGGCACGGGCCTCCAGGCAGACAGTCGCGCCGACGCGCGCGAGTAGACAGGACGCATGGAGATCGCACCGATGCTCGCCAAGGCCGTCGCCACCGTCCCCGAGCCGGACAGCACGAAGGGCGGGCTGCGGTACGAACCGAAGTGGGACGGCTTCCGGGGCATCGTGACCATCGACGGTGACGACGTCGAGATCGGCAGCCGCGGCGCCAAGCCGCTCACCCGGTACTTCCCCGAGCTCGTCGAGGCGTTCCGTGCGCAGTTCGGCGGCCGCGACCACCCGGTCGTCCTGGACGGCGAGGTGATCCTGCGTTCCGGCGAGTCCGGTGCCGAGCGCCTCGACTGGGAGGCGCTGTCGCAGCGCATCCACCCGGCGGCCTCGCGGATCGCCAAGCTCAGCGTCGACACCCCGGCGCAGTTCGTGGCCTTCGACCTGCTGGCCGTCGACGGGCAGGAGCTCCTCGACCTGCCCTTCGACGAGCGTCGTGAGCGCTTGGAACAGCTCGGCGACGGGATGGCCGACCCGCTCTTCGTCACGCGCACCACGCTCGACGTCGAGCAGGCGCGCGAGTGGCTCACCACCTTCGAGGGCGCCGGGCTCGACGGCGTCGTCGCGAAGCCCCGCGCGCGGCCCTACGAGCCGAACAAGCGCTCGATGCTCAAGATCAAGCACCACCGCACCGCCGACGTCGTCGCCATCGGCTACCGCGTTCACAAGAGCGGCTCCGGCGTCGGGTCGCTGCTGGTCGGCCTGTACGACGCGGACGGCGAGCTCCGCCAGGTCGGCGGCGTCTCCGCCTTCTCCGACAAGCGGCGGGCCGCGTTGATCGACGAGCTCGAGCCCGTCGTGCTCCGCGATGCGGACGGGAGGCCCGTCACCGGTGACGGGGAACGGTCGCGGTTCTCGTCGGGGCGCGACACGTCGTTCGTCCGGCTGGCGCCGGAGCTGGTGCTCGAGGTCCGGTACGACCAGATGGAGGGCGACCGGTTCCGGCACACCGTGCAGTTCGAGCGGTGGCGGCCCGACCGTGACGCGACGTCGTGCGGGTTCGAGCAGCTCGAGGTGCCGAGTGCGTACGACCTGAGCGACGTGCTGTCCTGACGCGGAACGCACTGCGGTGTCCGTTTGTCGCTGTTCTGTCACGTTCGGGGAAAAGTAGTTAGCCGAACTAGCGAAGCCGTGCCAGGATGATCTCAGCAGCACGAGGCGTCCAGTCCGGATGCCCGGATCGGAGCGGATCGACATGAGCACCAGCACGCTTGTCCGCCACCCTCGGCGGAGCCCCTTCACAGAAGTCCGAGAGGCACGGCGCCAGCGCGTCCTGCAGCTCAGCGCGGTCATCAGCGCCATCGCCGGCGTGACCGCCACGGCGCTCGCCCTCGTCACGGTCGGACTCGGCTCGTGATCGTCGACGGCATCACCGACGTGCACCGCGGCACCTGGTCGCGGCTCACCCGCCTGCACACCGCCAGCATCGGGCTGCCGACGCACACCACGCGCGTCGAGGACCCGGACCGTCAGCGGGACGTCCCCTCCGCAGCCTGAGGCTCGGTTCGGTTCGACCCGGCTGGGCCCGGTTGCTCGGCCACCCGGCCGCTCGGCCTCAGCTCGGCTTCTTCGCCCGTGAGGGCTGCACGCGCGGTGGCTCCCCGGGCATCTTCGGGAAGTCCGGCGGGAACGGCAGCTCACCCTCGCCGTTCGCCAGGTCCCGCTCCCACCACTCGAGCAGCGGTGCGATGCTGCCCGGCTGCTCCCCCATCGACTCCCACGGGTCGCCGGTGGTGCGCAGCCGCTCCGGCACCGTCCGGATCGTGAAGGCCGTCGGGTCGGCGGTCCGCAGTTCCTCCCACGCGATCGGCGTGGACACCGAGGCGTGTGCCAGGGCCCGGGGGCTGTAGGCACCGGCCATCGTGCGGTCGCGGTTCGCCTGGTTGAAGTCGACGAAGATCCGTTGCCCCCGCTCCTCCTTCCACCACGCCGTCGTGACCCGGTCGGGCATCCGTCGTTCGAGTTCGCGCGCCGCGGCGATCACCGCGTGCCGCACCTCGAGGAACTCGTGCTCGGGGCGGATCGGCGCGAACACGTGCAGGCCGCGGTTGCCGCTCGTCTTGATCCAGGTCGTCAGGCCGACCTCGTCGAGGACCTTCCGCAGCTCCTCGGCCACCGGCACGGTGTCGCCGAAGTCCGTGCCGGGCTGCGGGTCGAGGTCGATGCGGAGCTGGTCCGGGTGGTCGCTGTCCTCGGCACGAGACGCCCACGGGTGGAACACCACGGTGTTCATCTGGGCGGCCCACACCGCCACGGCCGGCTCGTCGATCACGAGCTGCGGGTGCGACCGGGCACTCGGGTAGGTCACCGTGACCGAGCGGACGTAGTCGGGCGCCCCCTTCGGCGGGTTCTTCGAGAAGAACTGCTCGCCGTCGACACCGCCCGGGAACCGCTGCAGTGAGATCGGCCGGTCGCCGTTCGCCCGGACGAAGGCGTCGCCCACCGTCACGAGGTACTCCGCCAGGTCGAGCTTCGTGATGCCCGCCTCGGGCCAGAGCACCCGCGAGGGGCTGCTGATCCGGACCTCGCGGTCACCGTCGGGCCCGGGCACCCGCACCGTCGTCGCTTCGCTCGCCATGCAGCGGACCGTACACGCGTGCCGGCTGCCCGCCCGCAGCCGGGTGTGCGCCGCCGAGCTCTCGCAAGACACCGGTGTTCCCTGGTCGAACACGCGCACGCCGGTGTTCAGCGCGCGAACACCGGTGTCTTGCGGGCACGGCAGGATGGGCGGGTGAACGCGTACCTCGGCATCGACCTCGCGTGGGGGCTCGGCTCCGAGCGCAAGGCCGCGAACGAGACCGGGCTGGTCGCGATGGACCACGACGGCACGATCACCGACGCCGGGTGGGGTCGCGGGGTCGACGCCGTCATGGACTGGATCGCCGAGCACCTCGGGCCACGATCCCTGATCGCCGTGGATGCCTCGCTCGTCGTGACGAACCCCACGGGCATCCGCGAGTCCGAGCGGCAGGTCGGGCAGCGCTACGGCCGGTGGAAGGTCGCGGCGAACCCGACGAACCAGGCATCGGCGGCGAGCGCCGGCTCAGCGCTGCTCGACCGGCTGACCGCGCTGGGCGTGGGGTACGTCTCCGACACGGACTCGATGCGCCGACGCACCGGTCCGGCGATGTTCGAGTGCTACCCGTACACGACGCTGGTCGGGGTCGAGGAGCTCGGCTACGACGTGGAACGACCCCGGTACAAGCGGCTCGACCTCCGGATCCCCGCCGCCGAGGCACGTGCCCGCCGCGCCGAGGCCTTCGACGAGCTGGTCCGGCGGCTGCGCGAGACCCCGCTCGACCCGCCGCTGCTGCTCGACTCCCATCCGCTGACGCGGCGGCTCGCCGACCCGTCGGTGCTGCACGGTCCGACGCACAAGCACCGCGAGGACCTGCTCGACGGCGCCCTGTGCGCGTGGACGGCGGCGTTCTGGGAGCGACACGGCGACCAGCGCGTGCAGATCCTGGGAGGTGATCGGGGCCTCCCATCCGACCCGCTGGACGAGGCGGGCCGCCGGCCCGTCGTGGTGGCGCCCGCGCGCCCGTCGCAGCGGAGGCCGCGCGGCTAGGGTTGAGCGGTGAGCGCGACGACCGAACCCCTGCACGTCGGGCTGGTGTCGCTGCACACCTCCCCCGGAGACGAACCCGGCTCGGGCGAGGTCGGCGGCATGAACGTCGTCGTCCGGCACCAGGCCGAGGCGCTGGCCGACCTGGGCCACCACGTGGACATCATCACGCGCCGGTCCGCTCCGACGCAGCCGGACTCGGTGTCGCTCGTACCGGGCGTGTGCCTGCGGTTCCTGTCCGCGGGGCCGGCCGAGCCGGTGCCGAAGGGTGAGCACGACGCGTTCATCGAACCGTTCCGTCACGAGCTGCAGCAGCTCGGGCCGTTCGACGTCCTGCACTCGCACCACTGGTTCTCCGGCGCCGCCGCACTGCCCGTCGCCCGCGAGCGCGGCATCCCCCACGTGCAGTCGTTCCACTCCATCGCCGCCGACCCGGCCACGCCGCTGTCCGAGGGCGAACGCCCCGAGTCGGCCGGCCGCATCGCCGGCGAGGAACTGCTGGCTCGCGAGTCGGACGCCGTCGTCGTGGTGTCCGAGGCCGAGGCGTCGACCGTGCGCACCCGGCTCGGCGGCGACGACGCCCGCATCTGGATCGTGCCGCCGGGGGTCGACGGGTCCGTCTTCCGGCCCGCGGCGGTCGGTGCGCGCCGCGCCGCCACCCCCTACGTGGTCGCGGCGGCGCGCGTGCAGCCGCTCAAGGGCCTGGACCTGGCGATCGAGGCGATCGCGGACATCAGCCTGGAGGCCCGCCCCACGTTGGTCATCGCGGGCGACGTCTCGAGTGAGGCGGGCGACTACGTGGACGAACTGCGTCGGCTCGCCGACGAGCGGGGCATCGCCGACCACGTCACCTTCGTCGGGCCGCAGTCGCGTGCCGACCTGGCGTTCCTGTTCCGTGGCGCGGCAGCCGTGCTCGTGCCGTCCCACTCCGAGACCTACGGGCTCGTCGCGCTCGAGGGCTCCGCTTCCGGGGTGCCGGTCGTGGCCGCGGCTGCCGGGGGTCTGCGTGAGGCCGTGGTCGACGGGGAGACGGGCGTCGTGCTCGAATCCCGCGACCCCCAGGCGTGGGCGGACGAGATCGAGCGGATCCTGACGGATGCGCCGTACGCCGCCGGGCTCGCCGCTGCGGGCCGGGAGCACGCGGAGCGCCTGAGCTGGGAGCGGTCGGCCGCGGGGCTCGAGGACGTCTACCGCCGGGTGCTCGGGCGATCGTGAGCGGGACGGGCGGTCGGTTCGCCGCGTTCTGGCCGGCGCTCGACTCCGTGCCCGTCGAGTCGGACGCCGAGGCGCTCTACGACGTCGGATCGGCCGAGGGACGGCTGCGGCGCGCGAACCTGACGCGGTACCTGGAGCAGTCCGGGGCGGGGGCCGACACGTTGCTCGTGGCCGAGGCCCCGGGGTGGCGCGGCATGACGAACACGGGTGTGCCGTTCACGAGCATGCGCGAGCTCGCGCCCGGGTACTCGGTGCCACCGGAGCCGACGGCACCGTGGGAGGCCTCATCGCGCGTCGTGCACGCTGCGCTGGAGGGCTGGCGCGGTGCGCTCCCGGTCGCGTGGGCGATCTTCCCGCACCACCCCTTCGCGGCACCGGACCGGCTGACGAACCGGACGCCACGGCCCGCCGAGGTCCGCTCGGGCGCGCCCGTCGCGCTCGCGCTGCTGGAGGCCCTCGGCGGTGCGGATCGGGTCCGGGTGGTCGCGGTCGGTCGGAAGGCGCAGGGAGCACTCGCCCTGGCCGGCATCGAGGCGATCGCCGTGCGGCACCCGGCGCAGGGCGGCGCGAAGCAGTTCACCGAGCAGCTGCGGGCGCTGAACCGCTAGCCGTCGGAGCGTCCTGGTCGCGTCCCGCTCAGGCGGAGCGGACCTCGACGCCCTTGGCCGCGAGCCGCTCGGCGACGTGGGCGGGCAGTGGAGCGGCGGCGTACACGGTCCGGAGCTCCGGCAGGTCGAGCAGGTCGTCCCAGTTCTGCGGGTCGAAGCGGTCGTCCGAGCCGTCCCAGCCGGGGTGGACGTCCCGCAGCACCTCGAGGTCGGAGTCCACGGTGATCTCGGTGACGAGCGACAGGTGCGACGGCAGCAGGTCGAGGTCGTCGTAGTACTCGCGCGCCCGGTCGTCCTGCCCGTCGACGTCGAGGTCCTCGTCGGTCTCGTCCTCGGCGTCCGGGTCGTAGGGGTCGAGGACGTCGAGGTCGTAGCAGAGGACGTCGAGCACCAGGAGCTTCGCGTTGAAGTCCGCGAACTCGATGGGCTCCTCGGTGGTGTTCGACTGCTGGTCCATGGCCGGAGCGTATCCGTCGCCGAGCCACCGTGTTGCGATCGCGAGAAACCTTCCTGTGGGACTGGACAGAAAGGCGTCTCGCGCGCAAGGGTGACGCATGGCCACCACCAAGACGGACCGCCCACAGCAGGAGCAGCACGAGCTCCGCCGGGTCATCGGTCCCAAGCTCCTGCTGCTCTTCATCGTCGGCGACATCCTCGGCACGGGTGTCTACGCGCTCACCGGTCAGGTCGCGGCCGAGGTCGGCGGGGCAGCGTGGCTCCCCTTCCTCATCGCGTTCGCGGTCGCGCTGCTGACGGCGTTCTCGTACCTCGAACTCGTGACGAAGTACCCGCAGACCGCCGGTGCCGCCCTCTACGTGCACAAGGCGTTCGGCATCCACTTCGTCACCTTCATCGTGACGTTCATCGTGATGTGTTCCGGGATCACGTCGGCGTCGACGGCATCGCGGGCGTTCGCGGCGAACCTCGGCGCCGGGTTCGGCATCGAGCTGCCGAACGGCGTGGTGATGCTCATCGCGATGGGCTTCATGCTCGCGGTGATGTTCATCAACTTCCGCGGGGTGAGCGAGAGCGTCAAGACGAACGTCGTGCTGACGCTCGTCGAGCTGTCCGGTCTCGTCATGGTGATCCTGATCGGGTTCTGGGCGATCGCGGGCGGCAACGCGGACTTCTCGCGGGTCGTGATGTTTGAGACGCCGGAGGACAAGTCCCTGCTGCTGTCGATCAGCACCGCGACGTCGCTGGCGTTCTTCGCGATGGTCGGGTTCGAGGACTCGGTCAACATGGCCGAGGAGACCAAGGACCCTTCGCGCATCTTCCCGAAGATCATGCTCACCGGCCTCGGCATCACCGCCGTGATCTACGTGCTCGTGTCGATCTGCGCCGTGGCCGTCGTGCCGATCGGTGAGCTGGCCGGCAACGAGACCCCGCTCGTCACCGTGGTGCAGACCGCCGCGCCGGACTTCCCGATCGCCGACCTGTTGCCCTTCATCTCGATGTTCGCCGTCGCCAACACGGCCCTGATCAACATGATGATGGCGTCGCGCCTGCTCTACGGCATGAGCAAGCAGGGCGTGCTGCCGGGGTTCCTGTCCCGCATCTCCCCCGCCCGTCGCACCCCGTCGACCGCGATCGTCTTCACCACGCTCATCTCGCTGCTGCTGATCGGGTGGGTCTCGCTCGACCCGGACTCCCCCATCGTCGTCGTCCTCGGTGGCACAACCTCGCTGTTGCTGCTGACGGTGTTCGCCGTCGTCAACGTGACCGTGCTCGTGCTGCGCCGCGACAAGGTCGACCACAAGCACTTCCGAGCCGGCGTCGTCATCCCGGTCATCGGCATCGTCACGTGCCTGTGGCTCGTCATGCCGTTCTCGTCCGGTCGTGACCCGCAGCAGTACCAGATCGCCGGCGCACTGCTGGCCCTGGGCGTGCTGCTCTGGGTCCTGACTTGGTTCACGCACGGACGGAAGCAGGCCGAGAAGGCCCCGACCGGACTCGTGACGGAGCCGACGAAGGTGCAGCGCCCGCCGCACGACCACCGCGACGTCTGATGGACGCGACGAGCGTCATCTGGACCGTCGTCGTCGTGGTGATCGCCGCACTGGCCCTGTCCGCCGGAGGCTGGCGCCTTCGTCGGGGTCGCCGGGACGACCGACGCGACCGGTGACCGCCGCGCACGAATGACCCGTGACGGTTCTGGTGCGCGAAGCCCTGCGCTTCGTGAACCAGAACCGTCACTCGTCGCCGGGAACGCACCTGCCCCGGAGCGAGCAACCGACGGCGAACCCAGAACCGCGGAGCGCGGAGCGTGCGATCACGGCGGGCCGCCGCACGCTTCCCAGGAGGCGCCCGTACGCTCGTGCTGCTCTTCCTGCTCCGCCCGCCCAGCCCGTCGAGAGGTCCCGTCATGCGCCGCGTCGGCATCACCCTCGCCTCGGTGTTCGGCGCCGGGATCGTGGCGGTCGGCATCGGTGTGGTCGTCCTCGTCGTGATCGCTGTCAACTCGCTCGCCGGCATCGCGAAGTCGAGCGCCGCCACCCCGACTCCCGCGTGCCCGGCCGTCGCCTCGCAGACGATCGGCGGGATGGTCGTGCCCGCCGGACCCGTCGGCGGCTTCTGCCAGGACCGCCTGGTGAACGCCGCGCACGTGATCGAAGCCGCCCAGGCGCTCGGCATCGGCCCGCACACGCAGGCCGTCGGGGTGATGACCGCGATCGGCGAGTCGAGCCTGGTGAACCTGGACCATGGCGACGCCGCGGGCCCGGACAGCCGTGGCCTGTTCCAGCAGCGCGACAACGGCGCGTGGGGCACCTACGAGCAGCGGATGGACCCGTACACGGCCGCGTCGATGTTCTACGCGAAGCTGGTGAAGGTGCCCGGCTGGAAGACGATGAGCCCGACGCAGATGGCGCACGCGGTGCAGATCAACTCGGACCCGGACCACTACGCGAAGTCGTGGCCGCAGGCGAAGGCGATCGTCGAGGAGCTCACCGGCCAGGACGTGCCGGACGCCGCTCCCCAGGGCTGACCACTCACGAGGCCACCGGCTGCGTGTCCTCGTCGAACTCGACGATCGCGGCTCCGCCGGAGTGCACGACGACCTGGGCGCGGAGCCGGATCGAGTGCTCGTCGAGGGCGCACGCACAGGCGTCGACCCACTCCCAGTCCACCGGGTAGAGCCGGTCGGCGTCAGGGCGCTCCCACACGAGCACGACGTCGACGGCGCCGAGCTGCGCCACGATGTCCGCGATCAGGGCCGCGAAGTCGTCGACGTGTTCGTCCGGGGAGTACGGCAGGTCGGCGATCGGCAACAGGAACGGGATCGACATCCCACGGTCGTCGAGGAACAGCACCCAGCACTGCCGGCGCAGCGGTCGTTCGACGACGGCTTCGACGAGTCGGACGACGTCGTCGTCGGTGCGGACGGGTTCACGGATCAGGCGGTCGAGCATCTCGGTGTCAGGCATGGCTCCAGCGTGTCGGTCCGACCGCCGCCACCGAGGCGCGCGTCGGCTTCTGTGGAGAGACGCCCGACACTCCCCCACCTGTGGAGGAAGAAGCGCCTAGATGCCGTGCGTGACCGAACTGTCGACGAGCAAGAGCGAGGCGAAGAACACCGCGACGATCGCCGCCATGCCGACGAGCACCACCGGCCAGGTCAGCCGACGTCGCACGAGCCGCAGCACGCAGACCGCGATCGTCGCGACCAGGACGGCTGCCACGATGATCGGCCCCACGACGACGACCGAGTCACCCAGCGTCTCGTTGCACGTGTTGCCCGGCGCCCCGCACGACACGAACGCGAGCGACATCAGGCGGATCCCCCACCCCGCTGCCAACGCGCCGACCGTCAGCACGACGAGCAGGGCGGTGGAGGCGACCAGGTCCGCGACGCGGCTGCGACCGGCCAGGGGGTGGCGGGCCTCCCGACCGAAGCGTGACGGGCCGGACCCGAGTGGATCCGGATCCGCGCCGGGCGCCGGACCGCTCTGCCGCGCGGGCGCTCCCATCAGGAGCGCCGGCCGCGCGTCGACCAGAGGGCGAGCGCGATGAGGACGGGCTGACCGAACAGGCGGACGAAGCGCTTCTCGTCGCTGTCCAGACCGAAGGCGTCGCGACGGTTCACCCACTGCGACAGGTTGCCGGGGAAGATGACCGTGAAGAACAGGGCCGCGACCGAGCCGGCGAAGCGGCGGGCCGGCTTCGGAGCGAGCACCAGGGCCGAGCCGAGCGTGATCTCCGCGACCCCCGACGCGAGCACCGTCGTGTCGTCGTCCAGGGGGACGAAGTCGGGCACCTGCGCCGTGAACTCCTTGCGCGCGAAGGTCAGGTGACTGGTGCCCGCGACGACGAGGGCCAGGCCGAGCAGGACTCGGAAGAAGGAACGCATGCCTCCATGGTGCCCGTTCCCGCGATCGGGTGCCCGCGCTGCGCGACC
The DNA here is from genome assembly GCF_003234745.1 of Curtobacterium sp. MCLR17_039. Classification (NCBI taxonomy): domain Bacteria; kingdom Bacillati; phylum Actinomycetota; class Actinomycetes; order Micrococcales; family Microbacteriaceae; genus Curtobacterium; species Curtobacterium sp. MCLR17_039. The sequence continues at coordinate 1,025 of NZ_QKTF01000020.1, read as the reverse complement.
TGGACGTGCTCGAAGCGAGGTTCACTCGCTAACATGCGGTCCATGGGAGCAGTTGCTCGTGACCACGAACCGCCGGCAGCCCCGGCGACCTTCGCGGTGCTGCTCGGACCGGTCGCGTTCTACCTCGGCATCATCGTGCCCGCGCAGTCCACCGTGCGGCACGTGCTGCTCGGTGCGGTGTTCGGGCTCGTGTGCGTCCTGAGCGGCTGGCGGGCGATCCGGATCGCCGGGCGTCGCCGCGCGGTGCAGGTGTGGTCGTGGATCGGCATCGTGATCGGGACCGCCGGGCTCGTCATGCTCGTCTGGCAGGTGCTCGTGATCGTCACCGGGGGCGCGTTCCCGCCGCCGTTCTGGTCGCCGTACGCCAACCGCTGACGCGGTCCGGCCGGGAGGCCCGGGTCGGGTCCGCCCCGCCGCGCACGACTCCGGTCGGTCCCGACCAGGGCCGCCCCGCGAGACGAGACCGGATCACCAGCCGAGCGTGCCGGGCGCGCCCTTGAACGGTCCGACGATGTCCGCCGTGATCCAGCCGCCGTAGAAGTCGCCGTCCTGCGCCTGGACCCGTTCGCCGCCGACCTCGCACGAGTCCATCGCCGACGGGTAGATCGCCACGCGTTCCCGCAGCGACTCGTAGCCGGGCACGGGCGTCGGGTAGTTCCAGGCGGCACGGCTCGCGACCGTCCCGTCGCCGCCGACGACGTCGAAGTAGCGCGCCAGGCCCTTGAACTCGCACATGCTCGAACCGGACGCCTTCACGAGCGCACCCTTGGCCAGGTCGGCCATCGGCAGGTAGTAGACCGGCGGGTGCGAGGTCTCGAGCACGCGGACGGCGTCGGTCGTGTCGGCGACGACCGAGCCGCCCAGACGGACGACGACGCGGGCGGTGACCCGCTCGACGGCGGGTGGGCGGGGGTAGTCCCAGACGGACTCCTGGCCGGGGCCGGGCTCGGTCCTCTTCGGGTGGCGCATGCTCCAGGTCTACGCCCGGTGCCTGCGGTGCGGCCGCGTGCGGCGGGGGCGCGTGC